>NZ_DJHG01000063.1:0-19372 GCF_002432955.1 Mesotoga sp. UBA5825
AAGGAAGAGTGGTCGAAGGAGAGCTGAGGCCTTCTTCCGACACTCCAACTCACGTTCTTCTTTACAGATGCTTCGGGGAAATCGGCGGCGTGGTCCATACCCACTCAACCTGGGCAACTTCGTGGGCACAGGCGGGAAAAAACATTCCCTGCTTTGGGACAACTCACGCCGATCACTTCTACAATGAAGTACCTTGTACTAGATTTCTGAACGCCGAAGAGACAGAGACTGATTACGAGTTGAACACAGGCAGGGTAATCGAAGAAGCTTTTTCCGACAGAGATTACCTCGGAACCCCGGGGGTCCTCGTCGCCGGTCATGGGCCCTTCACATGGGGAAAGGATGTGCTGGACGCAGTCAAGAACGGCATAATTCTTGAAGAGATAGCCAAGACGGCATGTCTTTCACTTCTGATAAACGCGGAAACAAGCATCCTTCCAAGATACATAATGGACAAACACTATTTCCGAAAGCATGGGAAAGACGCGTACTATGGACAAGATCCGAAAAACAAGTGAATAGTACAACCGTTAGGAACTTTGGCAGTGATATCTCTTGTGAGTCTGTTTCACTGACTGACTTTTTGGAAGAAGTTCCTTTTCGGACGCAGCATTAAGTTCATATACTGTCCTTTTCATTTTGAGCGGCAGGCACTCTCCGGCCTCTAGCAAAACCGTGGACTCTATCGAGAACCAGATGAAGATAATAGCCGACAGAACCTGCAACACCGAGAAACAGCACTTCTGTGTAGTTCATCTCGCCCCCAAGAAGTTCCGATCTTAGAAGCACCGTTGTCACGATGATCAGGCCATAGAGAAATCCTCCCCATAACGAATGAAAGAAGCCCCTGTGACTGAGAAGATTTATCGCTTTTGAGACGATCACGCCCAATGCAATAGCAAGGGAAAAGGAAATTGCAACCGCAAGAGACATAGAATTTAGCCAGGATAGAACGATAGGCTGAATCTCTGGCGAAATCACCGAAGAGTAAAAGACGCAGGCAAAGAGACCAGCGATAAGCACTTCGAAGATTCTCTTTATTAAAGCGTTTTTTGAATCAATATCGGGTACATCGCTTCCCAACAAAAACAAGAGATATCCATAGCCTATCAGCCTGCTGTCTTGAAGAGGAGAGACATGCAAGAGCTCGATTGTAGTCAGTGAGAGAAAGATGAAGACAGGATAAGTCGCTATTCCCCAGTAAACATGCGTTCTAAAGTCCGGCATCGGCATCACTGCCAAATTTCGTTCCCTGACTCGAGACATCGACATACAGAAGCACGTCTTTCAGAGATATGCTCATACCACACTCTACTTCCTCCGGAACGGATTCACTCACACCCAGCGGATAGAGGGCCGTGCGGTCGCACAGAGAAAGGTTTACTCTCGAAAACCGCCTGTAGATTGCCGTTATTTCTTCTTCTTCGACATTCAGCCCAATGGTTGCCGTTATTCCAGACATGAAGAGGTATTCAAGCTCGTCGGGTTCGATCTTCATTGACTCAGAGTAGAGTGTCCCCTCAACAGGTAAACAGAAGAGAATCAACTCTCTTGAAAGATTTAGAAAGGGTGTTCCTTCAAGCCTTTCATACATTCTATACTTATCGATTGTTTTTTCGTCTGCAAGTAAGACCTGTCCGGAGTATTCGATAAGATCCCCGGCCTTCAATCTCCGGATGTTCTTTATAGATATCGGATAAAACATCTTCAAAGTCTGTCTTGCCAAGATACACCACCCTATTCGTCAAGCGGAAAATCTCTGTGAATAAATTCCAGCATCTTGTCTACCGTCTCAGATATAAATTTCGAGTAGAACTTGTAGAATTCCTCGAGCCTATCGTATACCGGCTTGGATTCAACCAGATCAATTTCGAAGACGGTTGAAACCGGTCTCGCTATTTTCATGTTAGGAGTGACGCTGGCGTTCCTCAGAACACCGCACTTCTTTGTGACTTCGATCCTGAATAATCTTGAAAGTTCCAGTATTATTGAACGGTCGATACTCTCGTTTATTTTGGGAGGACCAAAAGCAATCTTCAAGATATTCTGAAAGGGGAATATCAGGACCTCCCCGTCATCGAACTCTATCCATCTTCTATAGTTGTCTCTGCATATAGAAAAGAGGGCATCGTCAATCATTTCAGGCAGCCTGAAGTAGTCCTTTCCACGGAGAGAATCCTTCAGAATCTCTTTACGAAGAAGTCTTTCATTGCCAAAATAAGCGAGGAAGTACAGCTTCAACGGACTCTGAAAGATCGCCCTATGGAATACCAGCTCAGCTCCCTCTTCGAAGACACTGGAGAAATCATCAACGATAGGTTCTTCCTCTTCGTTCGAGAATCTGTACAAGGCGCTGGCCGTCTCGAAAGGAGACGAATTGGAGAGTCCTACAAAGCCTCTGCCCTCACTGTCTACGAAAACTGAAAGAACCGGTGCATTCCCCTTCGAAGTTTGAACTACAAGCGTCATGAAATGGCCGAAAGCATTGTCAAGTCTATCAGACCGCTCAACAACCAGTTTCGCGTAAGATGGAAAATTGCTTTCGACGCTCTCGTAAACCGCCTTGAGCTTGTTTCTATAGCTTTCTGGACCGGCATAGTATGTCACTTAAGGAACACCACCGATGATCGTCCATAGATAGATTTTGCCTCCTGGGCGAACTCTGGATTGTGGCTCTTTGGAAGAACAAACAACGCCCTTCTCGAAATCGTAGGAAGATCGGTAAATCCATCCGTGAATAGCAGAAGTCCTTCAGGTCTGAGTTTTTCCTGAGCGTAGTCAACGGCAGGCTGAAGATCGGTCTCCCCTCTACCCATTAACTTAAGATCTCTCCACATACCCTTTCCATACTTCATGACACTCTGCACAGTCTCGTCCACCTGCACCAGCCAGACCCGTGAGTCTGTGACTCTAGTAACCTCATCTATCTCACTGAAGAAGGCGTTGAACTCCTCTTCTATTATGCTCCCGCTAGTATCGACTACGACAACGAGTTTTGCTGCGTAATCGTTTCTCCAGCCGGGCTGATCATCATATCTTCTGTTAGGTCTCATAGGAGTTCGGTATCTGCCAACCTGCATCGATGAACCGAAGAACCGCCTAATCATGTTTCTCCAGTCAAGGATCGGGTTGTCAAGAACCAGTTTCATTACCGCCTCAAGACCCTCCGGCATTCCGTCCTTAGCCTTTTCCATAGTCTCTGAGATCACCTGTTTAAGAAGATCCTCAACGAACTCTTTCGGGAGTTCAAACCTTCCAAAATCCTCATGTGAATCGGGCCTGGATATGCTTGAGTCCAGAAGCTCAAGATCAATGGTCTTGTTTTTCTTCATGAAGTCAAGGCCCCAGTCGTGGTAGAACTCTGCCGTCATTCCCGGATGCTGCATCGGAGGTCCAACGAAGAATCTCTCATTATCGGTTCCACAACCTTCCTGGAGAAGAGAGTCCATAGGAAGACTGAAAGCGTCAAGCTCGCGTATGAACTGATTTACTGCGGCATCCATGGATATATCCCAGAGCATCTTCTCTCTGGATTTGTTGACGGGTATCAGAATGTGTCCATTCACTATATGAAGACACTCGTGCTTCAAAAGCGCCTTCGAAAATGTAAGTGGTTTGTTTCGAAGTGTATCCGGATTGTATAGAAGTTGAAATCTCCCCCTGGAGCTCACCCTCAACTTCATCGTCCTGACCGAAGGAGAGGGAATTCTGTCGATGAAGAGAAGCAGGAAATTGTAGAAGGGGCTGTCCTTGCCTAATTCGAAAACAGCCCTTTCCATCAACTCCTCATTTCTCATCCTTTTCGCTCCTCTGAAGGAATTTCAGAACATCATGGTCCATGGCAAGTTCTTCGAGAAGATTCTCGTAGAAGGCCCGTTTTAATCCCTTTTCCCCCTCGACCTGGTGCACAATATGTCTTATTACCGAAAAGAACGAGTCTTTCGGGATGACTCTGCCTATCCTGAGAAGGTTTTCCGAGATTACAGGTACATTCTGGAAGTATTCCTGAACCTGTAAATCATCTATCTCAGAAAGATGCTTTGTGATACGGAGAATCGAGGCGCTAGTCGCCGAGATATCACCTCCAGAGAGTCTCGAAAGGATATTCTCATCCAGTTCGAGAAGCAGAGTTCGGGGAGAAGGAAGGAGCTCGCTGCCCTGAATCTTACTCATGAAAGTTCTGGCCGCTTCCGGTCCTACTATGCCGGCGGCGATTACATAGCCGAACTTTTCGATCTCCATGCTTGAAAGACCCGCGTATACTCTCCCCAATTTGTACCAGCTACGGGGGCTCGGTCTCAATTCCAGCCGCATCGAGACAACCGTGTCTCTTGAAAGAAACTCTGGATACTCACCTATGAAGTTGGTAACAGTCTCCGGCATCTTCTGGAGCTCTGCCCACTTAAGCCATTCTTCTGGATCGGGAGTCAGTTCTATGTGGAAGAATCGCGACATAAAGGCAGGATCCGTAATAAGTTCAACCTGATCATATTCTTCATCCGGCGGATTTGCCGCGGCCATTATCCAACAACCTTCGGGTAGAAAATGGTTGTGTATTCTTCTATCTATTAGAAGTTGCATAATTGCATTCCTGATTGATCTATGAGCCCTATTTATCTCATCTATCATGAGTATCACATTGCCTTCAGTCGGCCACCAATCGGGCCTCAAAAACAAGGTTCGTTCGCCGTCTCTCGACGGCATCCCGATAAGGTCACCTGGCTCCATCTGTGATATGACTAGGATTATCAACTCTCTGCCCGTCTCAGCTGCAATCTCCCTAGCAAGATCGGTCTTTCCTACCCCAAAGTGACCCCAAAGAAGCGGGATCTCCCCGGATTCCATGATCTTCCTGCTCAAGTGTTTTACGTCCTGAACCTTCAAGCCTATCCCTCCAAAATCCTCATTCAGACAAAATTATAGCACAGCGACTTTAACGATGCCCATGTAATGACTGCCCATAGAGCGAGTGGGAATACCAGCCCAAACAACCATGTGAATGGAGAGGCAACCGGAACATTGAGGAAACCAAGAAAGAGTCCAATATCTCTTGCAAGATAGAGGGTAAGTGGAAGGGTAGAAAAAACCGGCAACAGTGTGGAAAATAAGAACGAGAGTATTGCACCCGGTAGACTGAGCGCCTTGAAGACATTTCTTGTATCTTTGGTCCCGAAGCTCTTCTCAAGAAAGCCCCCGAACAATGAGAGCGTGAAAATTGTTGGAATCATTAGAATGAGGAAATTCATCATGAAAGCCCTATACTGAGATGCATTTGAAGACACATACAAACCAACAACCAGTATTATCAAAGAATATAGCGAGCTGACAACAATAGACTTTGAAAGCACAGATTTTATCCTTCTTATTGGAAACAACCATACGCCATCCCCAATCTGACGTTCAAAGGCAAATAGAGCCGTTGAAGAGACAGTTGTGTAGTTACTGAAAAGAAAGACTATAAGACCAAGGAGCTGCAGAACCCCGAAGCTGTTCAGAAGCGCAGGGTTAACAAACACTACTACAGGCACAAACAGCGAGGGATAGAGAAAGGCAAACGTCAGTTTGGGCTCCCTGACCAGCAGAAGGAGATCCTTAATAATCAAACCCAATAGTACGTTGTGTCTCCTAAACCTCTCTTTTGAATGAAGAGCTGCATTTCCTATTGGTCTTGTCATAAGCTTCTGAAGAACGGTTGGATAAACAAAGACTTCTAGGAAGCCAAGCAAAACAAACAAAACTGCCGAAGTAGTAATGAAAACAAGAAGATCCGTGGTCTCTCCGGTTATTGCCCTTACAAAGGGTGTCCAAGGTAGATATGGAGAGGTGATGACTCTCTGGAGACCTCCGAACTGATCGGCAACCTGATCCGGCCTTGCAAGATCTATAGTAGAGAAGTCCATGAAGCGCAACGTGAAAATGAAGACGAAGATAGTCACCATAGTCATCATGGCAGAGAGAGTCTTGAGAAACCGCCCCTTGGAAAGGAATACTATTCCAAAAGAGATAATTGCGGTTATCACCAGAGTGTCAAGCACAAATACAAACAACAAGACCAGGGCCATCCAGAATCTCCCTCCCGAATAGCCAAGCCCTCTCAGTGCAGCCATGAAGATCGGCGCAAATAGGAGTATGGGCAATCCTCCCGCAGCGAGAACCTCAAGCAGTTGTACATTCGCAACCGTAGACTTCTTAACCGGCAAACTGAGCAGCATCTCAGCCCTATCGGAGAAGAAAAGATTCGAAACTACGATTGGAAGATCGCTACCCAGAAGTATAGAGAATATTATCGCGGAAAAAAAGGAGATGACTATTAGCTTCAGGTCAATTCCGGTAAGCTCTTTGAGCTGGTCGGATAAACCTGCAACTCTAGAGAAATTCGGAACAAGAAAGCCTCTCAGATAGAAAGTAATCGGAACACCTATAGCTATCACAATGACTACTGCAAGGAAAGTTGCAATAATCGCTCTCTTACCCTGCCTTGTCAGCATTCTGTAACCTTCTATAGTTCTCCACTTGATGATTACAAAGAAATCCCTCATATGAATATTCTGCCATAAAGAAGCTTGGATTCTTCATAACACATCCCTGAAGAACTTCTGGTTTTGATTTCAGGAAACAGTCGAGCTTGCAGGCTGCTCCATGGGTAGTGGGAAGAATCGCTTGACGCTGGACGCTGATGGAATGAGTTTCAGGTTCCGAGTTGTAAGCTGCCAGATAGTAATAGGTTCAATGCTGTAATAAGAAGGTACGACAGATTACTCCATTCTCAGAAATACTCCCACCCCGATTATTGGAGTAGAAGACCGGTTTCGATCAAATTATTGATTACTTTAATCATCTGAAAGTATATATAAAAAAAGGGAGAGCAAGCTCTCCCTTCAAAGTGATTCTCTTATCAGTACTCTGGCATCTGTGGCATCGGAGCCTGAGGTTTTTCTTCTGGTTTCTCTGTTAGAGTTGCCTCTGTCGTCAGGAGTATTGCTGCGATAGAAGCTGCATTCTGAAGAGCACTTCTTGTTACCTTTGCGGGATCAATGATACCGACCTTGAACATGTCTGTATAGACATCATTCAGAGCATCGTAGCCGTATGCATTGTCATCGCTATGAAGTATCTTGTCGACAACTACTGCTCCGTCTAAACCGGCGTTCTCAACAATCTGTCTGATCGGAGCCTCTAGAGCCTTGAGAACTACCTTAACACCGATCTTGATATCAGGATTCTCTGTGCTGTCAAAGAGTTCCTGAACGGGCTTCTTTGCTCTTGCAAGGACAACTCCGCCTCCAGCAACTATTCCTTCCTCAACTGCCGCTCTTGTAGCGGAGAGAGCATCTTCGATTCTATGTTTCTTCTCCTTCAGCTCTGTCTCTGTCGCAGCACCAACCTTAATTACCGCTACGCCTCCTGAGAGCTTGGCGAGCCTTTCCTGTAGAGTTTCTTTTTCGTATTCGGAAGTTGTCTGATCGATCTGAACTTTGATCTGACCGATTCTCTGCTTGATCTTTTCAGGATCTCCCTTTCCGTCAACGATTATGGTATCGTCCTTCTTAACCTTCACAACACCTGCGCTACCGAGATCGTTTATCGTTGCGTTTTCCAGAGTAAGCCCAACTTCTTCACTTATTACAGTGCCTCCAGTGAGAATGGCGATGTCCTGGAGCATTGCCTTTCTTCTATCCCCGAATCCAGGGGCCTTAACCGCTACTGAATCGAGAGTACCTCTCAGTTTGTTGAGTACGAGGGTGGAAAGTGCTTCGCCTTCAATGTCCTCAGCAATTATGACAAGTGGCTTTCCTGCCTGCGCGACCTTCTCCAGGATCGGGACAAGCGGCTTAACTGCCGAGACCTTCTTATCGGTTATGAGAATTAACGGTTCTTTAATTATCGCTTCCATCTTTTCCGGATCGGAAACGAAGTAAGGAGAGATGTACCCTCTGTCAAACTGCATACCCTCAACGAATTCAACGTGTGTTTCGAGAGTCTTTGAATCTTCTACCGTTATTACTCCATCCTGACCGACCTTGTCCATTGCTTCGGCTATAAGCTCGCCAATTTCAGTGTCATTGGCCGAGATAGCCGCAACGGAAGCGATATCTTCTCTTGAAGAAATCTTCTTGGAGAGAGATCTTATGTGTGAAACGGCAGTCTCGGTTGCTTTCTGGATTCCCTTCTTCATGAGAATAGGGTTGGCTCCGGCTGTAACGTTCTTCAAACCTTCCTTGATCATTGCATGGGCAAGAACTGTGGCTGTTGTGGTTCCGTCACCGGCAATATCATTTGTCTTGGAGGCTACTTCTTTTACGAGCTGCGCTCCAAGGTTTTCGAATTTATCTTCCAGTTCGATCTCCTTTGCAATCGATACACCATCATTGGTTATCGTTGGAGAACCCCAGCTCTTCTCGAGAACTACGTTTCTACCTTTCGGACCAAGCGTTATCTTAACTGCATTTGCTACAGCATCTACGCCTTTTTCAAGTGATCTTCGTGCTTCTTCGCTGTATTTCAGAATCTTAGCCATACTGATTCCTCCTTCAATCTTCGATCTTTGCCAGGACATCATCCTGATCGATGATTATGTAGTCATCTTCATCGATCTTGATCTCCGTACCGGAATACTTGGAATAGAGGACCTTGTCGTTTTCCTTAAGGTCAATATCCTCGACTTTCTCGCCAACTGCAATTACCTTCGCAGTCATCTGCTTTTCCTTCGCAGCGTCTGGAAGAACGATACCACCTGATGTCTTCTTCTCTTCCTCATAAGGCTTAATCAGTAATCTTGTACCAAGGGGAACTACCTTCATAAAAAGCCTCCTTTCGTATTGTATATTTAGCACTCAAAGTAATAGTCTGCTAATAAATGATAAAACAACATTGTGATTTCTTCAAGGGCTTCCAGTGTTAAATGATCGTAAACATGAAAGATTAAGGGTGTTCGAGGGCGTTTATGCTCTCTTTCCCCCGGTTTTTCTGATTATCTTCGTCCCACTCTCGCCACTCGAGCTCACGGCTACGCAATCTCCAGTTTCAATATATTGGTAGAGTTACTAGTTCCAAACGGAATGCCAGCGGTAAGAATTATCGTATCCCCGCTTTTCACAAGCTTAAGCTGTCTTGCAAGAGGCCCGGCAACTTCAACAAGATCGTCTGTAGAATTGCCAAGACCCATTAATACTGGATGAGCTCCCCAAACGAGGTTTAGCCTATAATACGTTGCTTCATTGGGAGTAACCGCAAGTATATGAGCCCTTGGCCTGAACCCCGAGACATTTCTTGCAGTGTGTCCAGAGAAAGTGGAGCTTACAATGACCTTCACCTTCAGCGCTTCGCTAATGTCCCACGCTGCTCTGCAGATAGCATCTGTGTGATCGTCTGTTGAAACCTTTTCTCTTGTCCACCTCAGCAAACCAGGATCCTGCTTAAGATACCTTTCCGCTGATCTTGCCGTTAGATCCATAACTGTCACAGCTTCCAGAGGATATTTACCAATCGAAGTCTCACCAGAAAGCATTATGGCATCAGTACCGTCAATGATCGCATTGGTAATATCCGTTGCTTCGGCCCTCGTTGGCGCTGGATTCTCTATCATAGATTCAAGCATCTGGGTTGCCGTTATCACAGGAATCCGCTTCTGATTGCCGAACCTAATGATCTTCTTCTGAGCGACCGGCACCTCCTCAACGGGTATCTCAACACCCAGATCGCCTCTGGCAACCATCATACCATCGGAAACTTCTGCTATCTTCTCAATGTTTTTCAGCGCCTGTTCCGTCTCTATCTTGGATACTATAGGAATAGATCCTCCAAACTCCTCAACTACCTTCTTTGCGTGAAGAACGTCTTCCGGTCTCCTGACAAAGGATAGCGCAAAGTAGTCAACTTGTTCCTCGATTCCCAGTTCAATGAACCGCCTGTCCTTTTCTGTAATTGCCGGTATGCTTATGTCTATTCCCGGAAGGTTGATTCCTCTTCTGTGAGTTACAACTCCCCCACTCAAGATTCTTGTCCTAACTTCGGACTTTGTGACGGATAAAACCTTAAGCTTGATCTTTCCATCATCCATCATAATAAGATTCCCGGCCTTCACTTCCTCTGGGAGCTTATTGTAGTTAACACTTACAATCGTATCGTCTCCTTCAATGTCTTCAGTTGTAAGAACAAACTCGCCTCCCTTCGGGAGCTCCACATAAGGAATTCTGAAGACACCTGTTCTGATCTTTGGACCTGAAAGGTCCAGCAAGATCGTGAGAGGAGATCTCATTGATTGGCGAATCTCTTTCAATTTCCTGATTCTATCCTTGTGTTCAGTAATATTGCCATGAGTTGTATTCAGCCTGGCAACATCCATCCCTCTCTGTATGAGAGCCCTCAGCATTTCCGGAGTCTCAGTAACAGGTCCGATAGTGCAGACAATCTTGGTCTTTCTCAAAGCAGATCACCCCGTCAGGAGAGTATTTTCGCCATTTCAACCAGTTCCATATCCAACGTCCTTTTGTTGGAAAGAACTTCTTCGAGAGGTACAGCAGCGATTTTTCCGCCTTTCAATGCCATCATAAGGCCGCCTTCTTCCTTTTCGAGCACCTTAATGGAAGCGTATCCCATTCTCGAAGCGAGAACCCTGTCAAAAGCAGTCGGTGAACCGCCTCTCTGAATATGACCTAAGATGGTTATTCTCGTCTCGTACCCAATTCTGTGTTCTACATGTCTGGCAACAGTGAAGGCACTTGATGCACCTTCGGCAACTACAATGATGCAGTTGATCTTTCCTCTTTTCCTTTCTTTCAAAATCTTATCGGCTATCGACTCATAATCTACGGGGAGTTCAGGAACTATTATTGCTTCCGCTCCAACGGCAATACCCGAAGCAAGTGCCACGTAACCGGAGTTCCTACCCATTACCTCCACTACAAATGCCCTTTCGTGAGAAGAAGCAGTGTCTTTGAGCTTCTGAATTGATTCGACACAGGTATTCAAACACGTATCCACCCCTATACACATGTCTGTCATAGCAATGTCGTTATCTATTGTTCCCGGAATGCCGACAACTGGAATTCCGTTTTCTTCCATAAGCAGTTTTGCACCGGAAAGACTCCCCTCTCCTCCGATGACAATAAGAGCTTCAATGTGATTATTTCTCAGGACTTCGGCAGCCCTAGCTCTACCTTCCTCGGTCTTGAACTCTTCGCATCGGGAACTCCTGAGGACCGTTCCACCTTTCTCCATTATTCCTCCGACCGAGGAGTAATCCATATCGACGAACTCTTCATCAAGCAGACCAGAGTACCCTCTCCTAATTCCTACAACTGCTATTTCATCTGTCTGGGCAGTTCTTACAGCTGCCCTTATAGCTGCATTCATCCCTGGCGAATCCCCTCCACTGGTGAGGACCCCGACCTTCTTTATCATCATTATCCCTCCTAACGATGACTGCACTTAGCTAACCGACTACATTCTAGCACATTGCGATTCTATAATCACCAGCCAGAAATGCGTCCAGAAGTTAACTTATCTAATTACTTGGTGTATAATTTCAGGTGAAACAGGAGGTGATCGAATGAAGGTCCTCAAGTCAGGAATTCCGGAGTTTGAAGCAAAAATGTATCAGGAAATCCTTCTAAAAGAAGGAATCTTCTCGGAACTGGTGGATTCTCATTTCGCATACACCGACAGTATTTACTTTGATTCGGGCGGCTTAGTAGACATTATTATAGCCGACGATGATTTCGAAGAAGCCGTTCAGATCTTTGAAGACTTGCAAGAGAGGGGGAGGGAAGAAACGGATGAGTGATCTAAAGAGAACGCCGCTTTACAGCGAACATGTGAGACTAAAGGGAAAGTTGGTTGATTTTGCTGGATGGGAGATGCCTTTGCAGTTTGATTCGATAATCAACGAGCACAATCTTGTCAGGAAGGAAGCCGGCCTCTTTGATGTCTCGCACATGGGAGAAATCGAAATTGTGGGACCCGATGCTATTCGGTTTTCGGACTATTTGATAACAAACTCAGTCTCTTCGCTGAAGAACGGAGCCATAGTCTATTCTCCAATGTGCAATGAAAATGGTGGGATAGTCGATGACGTATTGGTCTACAGAATAGGCAATGGAAAGGTGATGTTCGTAGTTAACGCTTCAAACAAAGACAAAGATTTCGAGTGGATCACGAAAAACAAGGGTGCTTTCGACGTGCAAATTAAAGACGCATCCGACGACTTTGCGCAGATCGCCTTTCAGGGACCTCATGCAGAGGGGATATTACAGGAAATATCGCAGGTCAAATTGGCGGACATTCCCTTCTACCATTTCGTGTACGGCAGAGTGAACGGCATTCAGGCGCTGGTTTCTCGTACAGGCTATACGGGAGAAGACGGGTTTGAGCTGTATATCGATCCTCAGGGTGCTATCCCTCTTTGGAGAAAGATACTTGAGACGGGAGCTGGTTTAGGTGTGAAGCCTATCGGCCTTGGAGCAAGAGATACACTAAGGTTTGAGGCTTCCTACATGCTTTATGGCAACGAACTCTCCGATGAGACAACCCCTCTTGAGGCGGGTCTCAAATGGACGGTAAAGATGGACAAAGACTTCATCGGCAAAGCTATTCTGGAAGAACAACTAGCAAACGGGACAAAGTACAAGCTCAAGGGACTAGAACTATCCGGCAGGAGTATCGCGAGGCATGGATTTGAGGTCTTTGACGGTGAGAAGAAGATCGGTTGGATCACGAGCGGAGTATTTTCTCCAACGCTCGGCAAATCTCTCGCTCTAGCATATCTGGAAAAGGATTACTGGAAGAGCGGCTCAGAAGTGCAGGTCGAAATTCGATCGAAGAAGTCACCTGCAGTAGTTGTCAAAACACCTTTCTATAGAGGCTCTGTAAAATCGAAAAGTTAAGGAGGAGATTTGTAATGAAGAAGTTCGCGGCAACTCACGAATGGGTATCGGTTGAAGGAAAGGTAGCAACAGTTGGTATTTCAGATCACGCTCAAGACCATCTGGGTGACATTGTGTACGTAGACCTTCCTGAAGTAGGCAAGTCTCTTAAGAAGGGCGATGTCTTCTGCACGATAGAGTCTGTAAAAGCGGCAAGTGACATATACGCTCCCGTAAGCGGGAAAATCGTTGAGGTGAATGAGGAGCTTGATTCCTCACCCGAGAAGATTAACGATGATGCCGAAGGCGAAGGCTGGATAGTGAGAATTGAAGTTGCAGATGAATCGGAACTTGACAGCCTGATGGACTTGGAGGCGTATAAGAAGCACTGTGAAGAGGAGGGCTAATATGCCTGAGTTCCCTTATCTGCCCCAGACCAACAAGGATGTCGAGGAAATGCTGGAGGTAGTTGGCGTCAAGAGCGTTTCAGAGCTTTTCAAGGATATCCCCGATAAGTTTGATGTCGATATCTCAATACCCGAAAGCAAGGATGAATTCACTGTACTCAGAGATCTGAAAGAACTTAGTGAGAAAAACATAACGCTTGACGACCTGTCCGTCTTCAGAGGGGCAGGTGTGTACAAACACTTCGTTCCAAGCGTGGTTCAGGCGATCGCATCGAGAGGCGAGTTTCTCACCGCATATACACCTTACCAGGCAGAAGTCTCACAGGGGACTCTTCAGATGCTGTTTGAATTCCAGACGATGATCTGCGAGCTGACAGGAATGGAGGTAGCCAATTCATCTATGTACGATGGCGCAAGCGCAGCTGCAGAAGCTGCGCTGATGGCTGTTAGGGTAAGAGGGGGTCAGAAGGTCCTGGTTTCGGGGTCACTTCATCCCGAGTATATAGATACGATCAAGACCTACTGTTTTGGCAGTGACATAAGCGTTGAAACCGTTGCTTTCGATTCCGAGACAGGACAGGTGGATTTTGCCGATCTAGAAAAGAAACTCACCGAGGATACTTCCGGTTTTGTGCTGGGCTACCCAAACTTCTTCGGAATAATCGAGAACATTTCGGAGGTTCGAACCAGAATCGGCGAGAAGACAATGCTTATAGTATGCGCTGACCCAATCGCTCTCGGAATACTTGAAGCTCCCGGAAAGCTTGGAGCCGATGTTGTTGTGGGTGAAGGTCAATCGTTGGGCAATTCTCCTTCATTTGGCGGACCGGGTCTAGGCTTCTTCGCGTCAAAAGAGAGCTATATAAGAAAGATGCCCGGAAGAATTATCGGAGAGACAAAGGACAGTGATGGACGCACAGGATATGTCATGGTTCTCCAGACAAGGGAACAGCATATCAGAAGAAGTAAGGCCACATCCAACATTTGCTCGAACCATGCATTCAACGCACTGATCGCTTCAGTCTACATGAGTATGATAGGTTCTGATGGGATAAGAGAGATCGCGAAAAGATCTTTTGACAAAGCTCATTATTTGGCAGAGAGAATTGGAAGAACAGATCGTGTGCGGCTGGTCTTCACAGGCCCCTTTTTCAACGAATTCGTTGCACAGTTTGACTGTAACTTGAAAGAGTTTAACGAACGGCTACTAGAAGACAAGATATTAGGACCGCTAGAACTGGAAAGGTTTAATGAAGAGATGAAGGGTTATGGGCTTATCTGTACAACAGAAGCTAATCTTAACGAGGAGATTGAGTTTTTTGCCGGCAGACTGGAGGAGATATCATGACGATTTTCGATCTTTCAACTGAAGGAAGAAAGGCCTTTCATCTCCCGAAAGAAGAGAGCTACGGTTATGACCCTTCAGATCTGCTACGTGAGGACTGGTTGAGAGAGAAGAATCCCGGTCTTCCTCAGCTTAGCGAGCTTCAGGTAATCAGGCATTACACCGGACTCTCGGAGAAAAACCACTCAGTTGATACCGGTTTCTATCCTCTTGGATCATGTACAATGAAGTACAATCCAAGGCTCAACGAGAAAGTCGCTGGTCTTGAAGGTTTCAGTCAGATACATCCGTACCAATCTGAAGAGACTGTCCAGGGAGCTTTAGAAGTGATGTTCAACTTACAGAACTCTCTGTGCGAGATCACCGGAATGAGCAACTTCACTCTTCAACCGGCCGCAGGGGCACATGGCGAGCTGGTCGGAATGCTTCTGATGAAAAAATACTTCGAACTGAGGGGTGAAAGCAACAGAAAGAAGGTTATTGTACCTGACTCAGCACATGGGACTAACCCCGCTTCGGCAGCCATGGCAGGCTTTGAGGTCGTCGAAGTACCTTCAGGAAGCAATGGAAGGGTTGCCCTTAATAGCCTTGTTGAGATGCTTGATGAAGACGTAGCAGGAATAATGCTTACCAACCCGAACACAGTGGGCCTTTTTGAAAACGAGATCTGCGAGATTCAGGAGGCCGCGCACAAGAAGGGCGCTTTGCTCTATTATGACGGCGCCAATCTCAATGCGATAATGGGCCACGCGAGGCCAGGCGACATGGGTTTTGATATCGTTCACTTAAACTTGCACAAAACCTTTTCGACACCTCATGGAATGGGAGGCCCCGGAAGCGGCCCTGTGGGAGTGAAGAGCTTTCTTGCAGACTTGCTACCTGTTCCTGTGGTTAATTTTGATGGTCGGAAGTTCTCATTTGATTACAATCTTCCGAATTCAATAGGAAAAGTTAGGAGTTTCTACGGTAATTTCGGTGTTTTCCTGAAGGCTTACGCATACATATTATCCATGGGCGGCAATGGTCTCAAGAGAGCTAGCGAGATGGCTGTCTTAAATGCCAACTATCTTCGAGTCAAACTCAACAAGCTCATTCCGACCGCCTATCCCGATATATGCATGCATGAATTCGTTCTGAAAGGCAGCAAGCTTGTATCAGAATATGAAGTGAAGACCCTGGATGTTGCCAAAAGACTCCTAGACTACGGAATACACCCTCCTACAGTCTACTTTCCGCTGATTGTGGATGAAGCATTGATGATAGAACCTACAGAGACTGAGACCAAAGAGGTTCTAGATGCTTTTGCCGATACTTTCGAGAAAATTCTGAAAGAGGCAAAGGAGGATCCCAGCATACTCAAAGCTGCTCCTCAGAAGACAGTTGTCGGAAGACTTGATGAAGCAACTGCTTCAAGAAAGCCAAAGACAAGGTGGAGCAAGGGAACTTGATATTGAAACTTAAAAAGTGCTGTGATATCATAGTTTCAGCAGAGCAGGCGTAGCTTCAATCGGTCGAGCGCCGCCTTGGTAAGGCGGAGGTTGTGAGTTCAAATCTCATCGCCTGCTCCATCTATATAACCGGACGAAAGTCCGGTTTTTTTTTGATCATGCGAAAAAGTACTAATTTTGAATCTTATTACAATCTATGCTAGAATGAAAATGTAACTTTCTTTGCGTAGCTATAACCATCCAGTTCTCCTTGTAAGGCTTTGAACGGTATTTGAAAGCAATACGACTGTAACCTCCGTTAAGAACACTGTGAGTCTAGCTCCGTTTACGGTCAGATTTGGCAATTCTTTGCTTTTTGGGTGGATGTATAGGTACTCTCGCTGTTCGGTGCGTTCTATTCAGGGGTGAAGTCTGTGTTTGATTTCTATTCAAAGCCAAGAATAATCCTGGTGGGAAGAAGCCAGAAGGATGCAAGAAGGTTAATTGAGGCTTTCGATGATCGTTTTGACGTCAGATACGTCGAAGAGGTGTCTGACGAGTTTGGTCGATTTTCAGATGCTATGATCTTTGATTATGTCAGTGAAGACATCATCAATAATCTTCGTGCAGGAACAATTCCATACCTTTGCCTTGTCGGAAGTGAGAAGTCAATAGAGAAGTTCTCCCTGGTACCGGGCGAGTATTTGCTAAAGGGACCGGGTTACCTGCATTATCTTCCAGAAATCGTCTACTCAATGCTTGAAAAGCACCGACTTCAGAAGACTCTGGATTTCGAGCGAGAAAAGTATATGGGCCTCGTCAATAGTATGGGATGCGGAATGCTCATCCTTAGAAAGAGAGATGGAAACGTAATCTTCTGTAATAAGTTTGCGCAGAGCCTTCTCGGGTACTCAGAAGAAGAGATCGAGAAGATGAGTATACAGGATCTTTTATACGATGAACCCTTTGCCCTGCAGACTATTCTTGGTAGAGAGAGCTTTGACACCGATAGAGAGATCGTAATGCTGACGAAGGCCGGGGGGAAAATCTACGTGATTTTCAACACTTCAGAAATGTTATACGGTGCAGAGAGAGTTGTACAACTAACATTCATGGACGTTTCGAAGCAGAAGAGGGATAGGGAAGAACTAATCTTCCAATGGCGTTTTCTGGACAATGCTGAGGAGATTGCGATAGCCGTTGACGAGAAGGGAAGAATAGTCTATCTGAACAGATTTGCTGCGGAGATTCATGGTTATGATCTTGAGGAAATGATAGGGGACAGTCTCACTTCGTATCTGGTGCAAGACGAGGTAGAAGCAAAGTCCATGCAATTCTCCATAATGAAGTCTGGAAAATGGAAAGGAAGACACCTGCACAAGAGAAAGGACGGTTCCGTATTTACTGTAGAAGAGAAAAGAAGTATGTTGAGAGTCGATGAGAATGTATATGAGCTTGTGATTGGAATTGACGTCACCGAGAGCATCGAGCTTCAGAAACGAGCCAATCTCCATTCCCTGCTCCTCAACGGAACGGGAGACCTGGCTGTCGCGACAGACATGGAGAATAGATTGATCTACATGAATGAAGCTGCAGAAGAATACTTCAACACAAAACTCGAAGAAGAACAAGGAAGAGGTCCTAACGAAACGAATTCTAAGACTCTCCGGGCCTTTCTTGAGATGGCTGCATCTAGATCTTCTGAATCATCAGGAAAGAGAATAAGATTCCCTGACAACAGCAACTCAGAACCCCCAGTTGAGTTCACCAAGAAGATTGTGCGCGATTCCGGCAGAGAGGTAGGCACCATCTTTCTAGGAAGGCAGACGGACTAAGTAATAAGCCGTAACAAAGATTAAGCAATTAATGGTAGTTGCATTTCCCCGCATAAGCGGCCATATTGGTTGAGTCATTCTAGATTCCGAAACCGAGCTACTATGAGTCTTGCCATTCAAGCACCTCTTCGTGAACGATATTATGACGATAAACTGACAAGCGCAATAATTGACAGACTAGTTCATCATTGCCATCTGTTCGTTTTTACGGGAAGAAGTTACAGATTGGAGCACTCTAACCTTAGAGGCTAAACAGTTAATCCCGGGTTCTGGATTTTTATCTGGCCAAGTACCGTATTTCCTAGGCCAAAAACATTCAGTAATGATTTGTGATTGGCATTCTCCAGTCTTTCCCAAACGCTCTTTTGGAAACCTTTATCCCAGGAGCGCACTGCTTGCGCTTGTACTCGTTCTTTCTCAACAGTTTCAGCGAATGCTCTACTGTTGACCTTTCGAACCCCTCGAGTACGATCTCCTCCGCTGAGAGACCTTCTTCTATGTGAAACCTGAGGATTTCATCTAGAATCTCATATGGAGGGAGAGTGTCCTGATCCTTCTGACCTTCCTTAAGTTCTGCCGACGGTGCCTTCAAGAATACATTGCTCGGAATGACATCTTTCTCTTCAAGTTCATTCAAGCGTTCTGCGATCATATAGACCTGAGTCTTGTAGAGATCCTTAAGAACCGCAAGTCCGCCCGCCATATCTCCGTAGAGAGTTGAGTATCCCGTTGCCATCTCACTCTTGTTGCCTGTTACAAGTACAAGCCATCCAAACTTGTTTGAAAGCGCCATGAGAATGTTTCCCCTGATTCTTGCCTGCAGGTTTTCTTCAGTAACATCTTCCGCTGCATCCTTGAAGGTAGTCTTTAAGGCCTTTAGAGTAGAATCCATTATGCTCTCGATCGGTACCTCAAGGATCTCAATGCCCAGATTCTCTGCAAGCTCCATTGCATCTCTTCTAGACTCATTCGAGGTTATTCGTGAAGGCATGAACACGCCTTTGACATTGTTTTTACCTATCGCCCTTACTGCAAGAGCCGCTACTAGGGCGGAGTCCATTCCTCCACTTAGCCCAAGAACTATCCTCTCGAAGTTGTTCTTCTTCAAGTAGTCTCCTATACCAAGTTCCAAAGCGGCTATCAACTCGTCGTATTTACTCAGTTCTGATTCTCTTCGAACAGCAAGCTCTGAAGCTGTTTCCCTGTATGATGGTTCAACTGTCACTTCTTCGATACTCACGTTCTTGGAGTAGACCTTCCTTTTTCCTTCAAAGAGGTTGTATCTGGTGGAAATATCTGTGTCTATGTCCAGCACAAGCAGATCTTCCTCAAAGGCCCTCCCGACCACCAGCCTCCCGTCTGGCATTGCTACGCAGCTCCTTCCATCGAATACTAGATCATCCTGAGCACCAACCAGGTTACAGTAGGCTATGGTGCTGGAATACTCCATCGCTCTCGTCAGCAGAAGAGAAGACCGGGTTTTATGCTTCTGCGA
>NZ_DJHG01000063.1:19399-56457 GCF_002432955.1 Mesotoga sp. UBA5825
TCATTTATTGGGCCAGACGGCACCCAGAGGTCCTCGCAAACATTGATCCCAATCTTTGCTTCGCCAAATCTAACGAGAAGCGGGTGTGCTCCTGGAGAGAAGTATCTTCTCTCGTCAAACACAGAGTAATTGGGCAAACTCATCTTTCGATAGACTGATTTGATTTCCCCTCTCTGGAGAATTGCTGCCGCGTTATAGATCTCATTGACGAAGTCAACAAATCCCAAAACGATCATTGCTTTGCTTCTGGCCGTTTGACCCGCGATTTCTTTGAGCACAGCGAAATTCTCTCTTAGAAACCCTGTATTCAGCAAGAGGTCCTCAGGCGGATAACCGGTTATCGTAAGCTCAGGGAATAGAACAATTCCTGAATCAAGCGCTGTCGCCCTGTCGATCGCTTCGATTATCTTCCTTTTGTTTCCATCAAGATCCCCAACCGTCGTGTTTATCTGAGCAAGCGCCGTCCTGACTATCATTTCGAGACCTCCCTGACGTATTCGAAATGGCTTATGAATTGATTTGCAACGTCCCTAGACTCGATTATAACAACTATCTCGCGATTTTTTCCCCATCCGCTAAGTGATGCGTTGGCCGATCCCGTAATCACTATGTTTCGATCTATCACGAACGTTTTATCGTGAATAGTTATGGAAAGACCACGTGATACCTCCATTCCGGTAGTGAGATAGTCTTTGAGCGGAGAATCTTCGTTCCAGCTGTCAACCATCCCAAAAACCCTAACCCCTTTTGAAGCACAGAACTTCAAAGCTGCGAGAATTTTGGGATCTGTAAAAGCGAACATGGCGAATCGGATCTCCTCTTTGGCACTCATCAACTCCTTGATTACTCTCTTGCGCGCTTCTTCAGAAGGGCAGAGAAATAGGGTCATATTTCCGACGCTTGTCACTCCTCTTGAGTCTCCAGTCAAAATCGCCTTGTAGTAATCAAGAAACAGCAAGGCAAGGCTTTCCGACTCAATCATGATGAAGCTATTTGAGTCCTCTCTGAGGCTACCCTCGGTGAAGTTTCCTGTTCCGAAGACCACTATTTGACTATCAACAACGATGAATTTCGAATGAACGAGCGCCGCGGTTGTGTCAGTCATAACCTTAAACTGAGGAGACTTCGCGAAGGTTCTCGAAACAGTGGAATTGTCAATCACAACCGAGACATTGAGACCTTTGATGTATAGGCGGTTGAGGCAGTCAATCACCTCCTGCTCGTCAAGGGAATAACTTACAAGAACCACTTCTTCCTGCGCTCTTTCCAGTATTTCAACTATCCTTTCAACGGCTCTCCCGTCATCGGTGAAGAAAACCGTGGGAAGAGTCACAGCAACCAATAAAATAACAACCGCCAGAAAAAATCTCTTCATACAAATCACCATAACAAAAAAGCGGAGAACTCACGTTCCCCGCCTGGTGGAGACGAAGGGATTCGAACCCTCGGCCTATACAATGCCATTGTATCGCGCTCCCAACTGCGCTACGTCCCCACTCAAGAAAAATTATACTCTACCAGGTTTCACATTTCAAGAGGTAGACAACGATCAAGCATGCTTTCTGTTCTCGGCTCGCTTGAGCCATTCGATAACCACCGGACTGGAGATGTAAAGAGAGGAGTATGTTCCAACTACCACACCAACCAGCATTCCAAATGCAAATGGTCTCAGAACCTCTCCGGAGAATATGAAGAGCGTTAGAACCGCAAGGAACGTCGTCAAAGAGGTATTGATAGACCTGACTATCACATCGTTGATGCTTGTGTTGACTACTGTCTCTATTGTCTTGCCTCTCATCTTCTTGGTGTTTTCTCTGATTCTATCGTAGACTACGATAGTGTCATTCAAAGAGTATCCAACAAGCGTAAGAAGAGATGCTACTACCGGTGCATTGAATTCAATTCCGAAAATACTGTAGAAACCCATTACGATAATCACATCATGTATCAGAGTAGCAATCGCGCCAACTCCGAATGAAAACTTGAATCTAATTGTTATATACAACAACAGAAGAGCCATCGACACGATGACTGCAATCCAGGCATACCCTCTGATTTCCTGAGCTGCATAACCGGAGATTGTACTAACAGATAGAATATTACTCTCCGTTACTCCCTCGCTCTCAAGACCGGCCAGGATCCTTGATGTCACCGATTCGTCGCTTTCGCTAGTGTTAACGATTATCGAGAATCTGCTTCTTTGTTCGGAAGAACCTTCTTCAATCAAAGGACTCTGTTTAATGATTCTAGCTGCGGCAAAGCTTGGGTCCTCTGCACTGAGGAGCTCTCGCATCTCCGCTACGGTCATGTCAATATCGGGAACGGATACGCTGATTTCAATTCCACCAGTGAAATCCACTCCGAAATTGAAGCCCTTGGTAAAGATGAAGACAAGTGAAACAAGAATCAGTACAAGGGAAAGAGCAATGAAGTACTTTCTTTTTCCAACAAAGTCAGCTTTGAAGGTCATCTTGCATCTCTCCCTTCCGTTTCAACTTCGACATAGTGATGAGGCTTCAAGCTTCCCGACATTCCAGTCAACACCGCTCTCGACACAACGATGTTTGTGAACATGGCGCCAATAACTCCGATTATCAAAGTAATAGCGAATCCCTTCACTGTACCCGTTCCAAAGTAGAAGAGAACTAGTCCGGCAAGAATTGTGGTGAGGTTCGCGTCAAAGATAGTCCATACAACTTTCGAAAATGCCGAGTCTATAGCGTTCTCTGGCGTCTTGCCCAGTCTTAGCTCTTCCTTTATCCTCTCAAAGATCAGCACATTTCCATCGACCGTCATTCCGATGGTAAGAACAATACCGGCTATTCCAGGCAACGTGAGAATCGAACCTGTAAGGGATATCATTCCAAAGAGAAGCACCGCATTGTACAGCAAGGCGAGATCTGCAACAAGACCCATCTTCTTGTAGAAGACAACCATGTAGATCATAATTATCACTATTCCAGCCACTCCGGCCCAAAGACTTGAGTTGATTATATCTCTGCCGAGAGTAGGAGAGAGAACCCTCTTATTAAAGGATGCAAGATCGACTGGAAGGTTTCCACTTCCGACCAAAATCGACACTTCTCTAGCCTCTTCAATCGAATTCAAACCTTCGATAACTGCGTTACCATCAGAGATTTGAGACTGAACAAGCGGAGCTATAATCACCCTGTCATCCAGTACTATGGCAAGTCTCTTCTTGATGTCTGAATCGGCATATGTGGACTTCACAGAAGTGATGTCCCTGAAGGTTCGGGCACCGTCTGAACTGAACTTCAAAGAAACCATGAAACGTCCCTGGCCGGGTCTCGGTTGATTATTGACGAGAGCCTTGGCATCGGTGACTACACTTCCGTCTAGTTCGGCATAACTTGAACCTACGCTAATCATTGGACTGATAAAGTACCAGGTATTGTTCTGTACTCCGCCAACATACTCCCCGTAGTGAAGCTCCTTAACCCAGTAAGGTTCGGCTCCCTGAAGTTTCCTCCTGCTAATCTCTAGGGACATACCTGCAGGGATCGAGGGCGTAGAAACCGAGGTCTCGATAGCAAGAACATCGGCAAAGTAGAGTTTACCTGTCTTCCCAACAAGATTCTCCGCTCTCGAAACGTCAGTAATTCCAGGAATTTGGACTCTAACTCTTACCGGCGGAATATCCTCGCCAAATGAGATTCCTGTGGTCACTTTTTCTACGGTTGCCTCTGTGAATCCTGCAGCGTCTAGCCTTGCCCTTAAGACTTCAATAACCCTGTCTGCAAGGGCATTCATTTCTGAATCTGACACATCGGTAACCATCTGGTACTCAAGAAGAGCTCCACCCTTTATATCAAGCCCTAACTTGATGTTTGCAGCTAATTTGTCGAGGAAGCTGCTATCGGCTGGCGCACTACCATGTGGTATTAACAGCGGGAGTAATGCTGCAATCAACACCACCATGGTGACGATCAAGCGTTTTTGGTTTGCTCTCATACGGACTTTGCCCGAAAGACTCGGACAGACACCCCCTTCCAATATCTACGAATATAACTGAAACTATTACTGCTTAACGTTTACATCGGGTTCTACTTCTTCCTTTTCATTCTCGCCCTTGTTCACTACAACGGCGATCGCCTTTCTTGTGACGTCCAGTTCCGTACCGGTGCCGGTCCTGATCCTGAGACTATCCGGTTTTATCATGGTAATCTTCCCGATTATTCCGCCGGCCGTGACGACTTTATCACCAACCTTAAGCTTCTCCATCATCTGCTTGAACTGCTTATCCCTCTTTCTCTGAGGCATAATTATCAAGAAGTAGAAGAAGGCAACCATAAGGACTAGCCAGATAATAATCCCCGAAAAGCCCCCGGTTGAAGCCCCAGGATCCGCCGAAGGAGCCGCTACATCTCCGGCCGGGGCATATGCTATGAAACTAAGGATTGAAAACATTTACATACCTCCTGTCATGGTTAGAGCACCTGTATGATTTTACCAGAATAGACTATCCAATTCAACTAACAAGCCTTTTTGGAGTTCAGTCGCTGATAATACGAAAAGTCTTACATGATATAATTCCGTTGACGAATGGAAGAAAGGGAGGAAGATCATGAATAGCCTGCTAAAAGATGCCGAAAGCAGAATGAAAAAAAGTGTTGAAAAGATCGTTGAAGAGTACGGTCAGATGAGAACGGGTAGACCTTCTCCTGCCCTTCTTGAGTCTGTAAAAGTCGATTATTACGGGGTCCTTACTCCGATCAATCAGATGGCGACAATCACCGTGACTGAAGAAAGATCACTGATTATTAAGCCTTGGGATAAGACCGTTCTCAGTCAGATTGAAAAGGCCATCTTTGCGTCAAAACTAGACCTTACACCAATTAATGATGGAGCAAACATTAAGCTGAATTTCCCTATACCGACAACGGAACAGAGAGAAAAATGGGTGAAGCTCGCAAGAGACAATTCGGAAAAGGGTAAAATAGCGATTCGAAACATTCGAAGGGACGCGATAAAGGAAGCTAGAGATCTTGAGAAGGCTTCTGAAATGACCGAAGATGACCTGAAGAAATTTGAGGAGGATATTCAGGAACTTACGAACAAGTACATAGAAGAAATGGACAAGGCTTTCGAGAAGAAGAGCAAGGAGATCATGGAGTTTTAATGCCCCTTCCCGTTCACGTTGCTTTCATAATGGATGGAAACGGCCGTTGGGCTCAGAGGAGAGGACTCGAGAGAATTGAGGGGCACAAGAAGGGGGCAGAAATTGCAGACTCCGCCTCTCATTGGTGTGCCGATCTCGGTATTAGTTATGTAACTCTCTATGCATTCTCAACGGAAAACTGGAGACGACCCAGGCAAGAAATAGATTTTCTTTTCCAACTGATGCTCATTTACATAAGCAGCAAGCTCGGCAGTATGCTGGAAGAGGGAGTGAGGATGCGCTTCATTGGAAGATTGAATGAACTCCCTCAGAAACTCAACGAGTTCACAAAAGAAATCGAGAAGAAAACTTCACTGTGCAGGAAACTGAATGTTATAGTTGCTTTGAATTATGGAGGAAGGGCAGAGATTGTCGATTCAGTCAACAGAGTTATTGAGAGCGGAAAGGATAGGGTTTCTGAAGAGGATATAGAAGAGAACTTGTATCTCCCCGATGTGCCTGAACCAGACCTGATAATAAGGACTTCTGGGGAAAAGAGAATAAGCAACTTCTTAACCTGGCAGTCGGTTTACAGTGAGCTCTTCTTCACAAGAACCTTGTGGCCTGATTTCGAGAAAGAGGAATTTGAGAGGATATTGGATGAGTACTCTAAACGCAAGCGAAGGTTTGGTGCATTGAGCTGATGAAGAAGATCTCGGAGACAAATATCAGAATAGTTACGGCTGCAGTTGTGGCACCTTTCGTGGTTCTCTGTTTCGCAAATTACTACTCCTTCATTGGTCTGGTATCTGCCGTTGTTCTCTTTTCGAACTACGAATACTTGAAGTTCAGCCTGAAGGACAGTAATCATCAGACAGTTAGAATTGCCCTGTCAGGTATGATTCCTGCAATAATCGTAATATACGGGATACTGCTTGACAGGTTCAACGATGTTGAAACTTTTACTCCGAGACCTGAACTGATTTTCGCAGTGGGGGTAATTGCACTTGCGTCTGTGGTGATAGTAACAGTGTCCGATGTTAGAAGTGCCAAAGAGATTATTGCCAATTCTGTGTTCTCATTAATCTATGTTGGTTTCGATTTAGCGTTTTTCTATCACATCTATCTAGGATTTGGTTCTTCAATGGCCTTGATGGCTCTCACATCGGTGTGGCTCTTCGACACGGGAGCTTATTTCATAGGTAAACGCTTCGGTCGGATCAGAATATCTCCAAGTTATAGCCCTAAGAAAAGTCTCGAAGGTGTAATCGGAGGATATGTGACCACGCTTCTCTTCATGCTGCTTTTCGTCTCTATGAGTAAGCTCGTAGGACTCTACAACGGACCCGATCTCGGGATACCCCATTTCATGGTTCTGGCGGTTGTTGTATCCGTATTTGGCACTATCGGAGACATTGTGGAGTCGTCTTTCAAGAGGTATCACGGCGTTAAAGATTCCGGTAATCTACTTCCCGGCCATGGTGGTATGCTAGATCGAATAGATGGTGTTCTTTTTGTAACACCCATGTTCTATATATTCCTTACTCTTTTGACTTAAGGGGGCTAACCAATGAAATTCATGACCGGAGCTGAGATAAGGGAGAGTTATCTCAACTTCTTTGAATCGAAGGACCACAAAAGAATACAGAGTGCTTCTCTTATCCCTAACGATCCACAACTGATGTTCACTGTTGCCGGTATGGTTCCTTTCAAACCAATCTTCTGGGGAAAAGTCGAAGCCACATACAAGAGAGTCACAACTTGTCAAAAGTGTGTGAGAACCAACGATATCGAAAATGTTGGTAGAACTCCCAGACATCAGACTTTTTTTGAAATGCTTGGAAACTTCTCGTTTGGAGATTATTTTAAGAGAGAAGCAATAAAGTGGGGCTGGGAGTTCGTTACGGAGCATTTGGCTCTACCGGATGAGCTCCTATGGGTTTCGATTTACCTAGATGACGATGAAGCGTTCTCAATATGGAGAGATGAAGTCGGAGTCCCCGAGAAGAAGATTGTTAGGCTTGGGAAGGCGGATAATTGGTGGGGACCAGCCGGCCCTTCGGGTCCTTGTGGACCTGATTCAGAGATTTTCATAGACAGAGGTTACGGAAACAACTGCCCTGATCCCGAAAACTGCAGTCCTGCTTGTGACTGCGGAAGATTCCTTGAATTCTGGAATCTTGTATTTACTGAGTTCAACCAGGATGAGGAAGGAAATCTCTCCTATCTAGAAAGAAAGAATATCGATACCGGATTCGGGCTTGAACGAGCTGCCTCGATTCTTCAGAATGTCGACTCAAACTTCGATACTGATCTGTTCATACCCATAATCAGGAAGATAGAAGAGCTTCTGGGAGTCAAGTACAAGGAGAAGGAAATCTCCGATGTCTCGATCAAAGTTATCGCAGATCATGCGAGATCAATTGCATTCATGGTTTCCGACGGAGTCTTACCTTCCAATGAGGGAAGGGGTTACGTGCTCAGGAGAGTCCTAAGGAGGGCTGTGAGGCACAGTTCTTTACTTGGCTACGATTCTCCATTTCTTTACAGAATAGTGGAGACGGTCGCTGAACAGATGGGAAACGTATACCCAGAGCTAAAAAACCGGCTTTCGTTTACGCAGGAAATCATAATGAAAGAGGAGGAGAGATTTCTTTCAACGCTGCTGAACGGCGAGAAGAGGCTTAAATCAATTCTAGTAGATAAGAAGGAACTGTCTGGCTCCGAGTTGTTCATTCTTCACGACACTTATGGATTTCCATTGGAACTTGTCGAAGAGATCGTTGCAGATACCGGTGTTACACTAGACAAAGAAGGTTATGAAAGAGAAATGAAGTTGCAAAGGGAGAGGGCAAGAGAGGCGCTGGGAGACAGGAAATATCTGGGAAACATCGAGGTCTACTCCAGTATCTTTCCAACGACTGGCAATTCAAAATTCACAGGTTACTCGAGACTTGAAGACAGATCGACCATAGTCGCGATTTTAAAGGACGGCGATGCAGTGGAAGTCCTTGAAGAAGGAGAGACTGGAGACGTCATCCTTGAAAAGACTCCCTTCTATCCCGAAAGAGGCGGGCAGGTAACGGACACCGGGCTTATCGAGACCGAGACAGCACTGGCTAGAGTTGAGAGTGTGTTCATTCCTTATCAAGAGATGATAGTCCACAGAATTTCAGTCGAAGAAGGAACCCTGCGGGTGAAGGATCAAGCCAGGCTAACTGTAGATACAGACCGAAGAAAAGCAATAATGAGAAATCACACTGCCACTCACTTGCTGCACGCAGCTCTCAGAAAAATCATAGGAGGCCACATTCATCAGTCTGGTTCACTGGTTCTACCTGACAGATTGCGCTTCGATTTCTCACACTTCCAGTCTTTGTCAACCGATGAGATAAATAAAGTGGAGAACATGGTTAACGAAGAGATCCTCAAAGCAAAACCAGTCGAAAAGGCAGAGAAGAGCTTCGATGAAATAAAGGGTGAAGACGTAATGGCCCTCTTTGAAGAAAAGTACGGCGACAAGGTTCGAGTAATCACTGTAGAGGGATTCAGCAGAGAACTGTGCGGAGGAACTCATGTAAACAACACCGGAGAAATCGGCCTCTTCAAGATTCTTTCGGAGACCTCCGTAGCGGCCGGAACAAGGAGAATTGAGGCAATAACCGGAACCACTTCGCTCGAATATTTCCGCAATCTTTTCAACAGACAGAAGACAATCAGAGAAGTACTTGAAGTTCCTGAGGATGTAATAATTCAGCGGCTTCAGGGCATACTCGACGAACTAAGGTCGGGCGGCCAGGAGATTGTCAGATTAAAAGAGAAGCTACTTTCTGGCGATGCACTAATGAAAGATAAGAGAATGACGGCCAAAGGCGTCAATCTGCTTATCAGAAGAGTAGAGAACGCGCCGTCCAGCGCTTTGAGAAACGGTGCAGATGTCCTCCTCAGCAAGGAAAATGGCGGCATAGTTATTATCTTCAATGAACTGGAAGATTCTGTTTCTTTCGTCGTGAAGGTCGAGAAGAAACTTACTGACAGGTTCAAGGCAGGAGAAATCGCAAAGAAGATAGCCCACGACCTGGGAGGAGGAGGAGGAGGCAGGCCAGACTTCGCCCAGGCAGGTGGAAAGGATGTTTCAAAATTGGAAGCCATCATAGACAGGATCGATGAATACCTTTAATAATGAGTTTGACGATGCCTCCTTAGGCAGCCTCTTTGCCGTCTCAGCCGCTCCCGACAAGCTTTCCCTTGACAGTCTTGCCTTTGTGGGAGATGCAGTGTACACTCTTTACTTCAGATTGAAGACTCTCCCGCAGGCGCATCGGAGGGCAGGTCATCAGCACGATATTGTGAAAGACTATGTAAGCGCTCCTGGTCAGAAAAAGGCTCTCGAAGAAATCGAAGGACTTCTCGATGAAGAGGAGAGGAAGATCGTCAGACGGGGTTACAATTCAAGAGGCTCGAAAAAACATGGGGACGACGAGGATTATAGAATGGCTACCGCTCTCGAGGTCCTTATTGGTCATCTATTCCTTGAGGGAAGAGTCAAAAGGATAAAAGATCTGCTCGAAAGGGTGATTTAATGTATCTCCATGGCAGAAATGTTCTGAAAGAACTGCTTGGAATCGACTCGTCACTATTAAGAATCAAACGAATACTCTTTACCAATCAGAAGAATGTCGATTCTCAGTTGCTAGAACTTGCCAATGAAGCGAAAGCTAAGGGGTTTAAAATAGAAGAGATGCCCCCGGAAAAACTCGCAAATCTCTGCCGAGAGAAGAAGCACCAGGGAGTGGTGATTGATCTCAAGGAGTTCTCATACGTGGATTCCGAAAAAATGCTCGATATTCTTGAAAAACAGAACACAGCAACCATTGTGCTTTTAGACCAGATCCAGGACCCACATAATCTTGGAGCGATTATCAGGACTTCGGTTGCGGTCGGGGCCGATGCCATTGCAATCACTTCGAGCAACTCTGCAGAAATTACTCCGGCAGTCGTAAAGGTCTCTGCAGGACTTGCCTTTAGTATCCCGGTAATCAAGATAGTCAATATGGCGCAATTTGAGAAATCTCTCAAAGAAAGAGGATTCTGGATATACGCTTCAGATATGGACGGAATCCCTTATTACGAAAACGAATATTCTGACAAATCGGCGATAATCTTCGGAAATGAGGGAAAAGGAGTCAGGCGGTTGGTGAAAGAGAGAAGCGACGTTCTCATTTCGATTCCCATGGAGCGAACGGTAGATTCACTGAATGTCGCTGCCGCTGCGGCTATTATCTTATTCGACAGACGACGCCAGCTCGCCGTACGAGGAGCGTGAACAAAACTAATGAGAATACGCGAACTGTCGTCCGATGTTGTTAGAAAGATTGCCGCAGGTGAAGTCGTAACGGGATGCTTTTCCGTAGTGAAAGAACTGGTGGAAAANNGAGATCAAATCGGGCGGAAAAGAATACATAATGGTAAGAGACAACGGAAGAGGGATGACCAGAGAAGAAGCAAGCGTTGCTATTCTGCCTCATACTACCAGCAAGATTGTCTCCATAGATGATCTCGATACTCTTCTCACATTCGGCTTCCGGGGAGAGGCCCTTTCAACGATAGCCTCGGTGTCGCGCATGCGGCTGTCAACCGTCTCAGATACAGAGGAACTTGGGGTGGCTCTCGACATTGCCGGAGGCGATATCATAGGAGAGAAACCTCTCAGCGGTTCAAATGGAACTGCGGTCGAAGTCTACGATCTTCTCTATAACACGCCCGCCAGAAGGAAGTTCTTGAAATCCGCTTCAATTGAAGGCCGAATGGTAACTGAGATGGTTCAGAGGTTCATACTCGCATTTGATAAGATCGATTTCACTTATTCTCGGGATTCTCAAGTGATATTCGATACAAGGGGCCTTGAATCGGTCGAGGCCAGAGCTGCACTTATCTATCCAGGGCTTTCTGAAAAAGACTTGATACCAGTTTTGGAAAGCTCGGCAGAAATAAAGATACGGGGTTTTGTTACACTTCCAAATCGCACAAGAAAGAATAGAATGGGTGAAAACATCTTCGTGAACGGCAGATATGTTAGGCAATTCGAACTGAATTATGCTCTCGAGAGGGGTTACGGAGAGACTCTTCAAAAGGGGAATTTTCCTTTTGCAGTTCTCTTTATCGATATCGATCCTCACGAAGTCGATGTTAACATCCATCCACAGAAGCTCGAAGTGAAATTTGCGTCTACTTCATCCGTTCTGGATCAGGTGAAGAGGGCTGTACGGTCTGCCGTTAAAGGCGCCGGTCATTTCACAATCGATGTGGTTCATAGCGAAGAGAGCGCCGCCGGAAGATCGGTTGAACGGAGAGAGATCTCAGACATTGATCAGGAGCATTTAATAAGGGATCGCGGAATAAAACACTCCTGGAGGGACCAGAGAGTCTTTGATAACAGTGCGAGCGACACTTATGCGAAGTCCAGACTAGATCGTCAGCTTTTCAGATCATTTACTCCTGCTGAAGAGCGCGAACAATCAGCAACCAAAGAAAAGAGCGGGGGAGTAAAAGCAANNTCATTGGTGTCTTCGGAGAACGGTATTTGATTGCGGAATCCGAGGACGGTCTCTTGTTGATCGATCAGCATGCCGCTCATGAGCGGATCATTTTCGAGGCTCTAAAAGAAAGCAAGAAGATCTCCCCTCAGAATCTTCTCATGCCGCTTGAGCTGAATCTCGAGAGGTCCAAAATGGATCTGATTATCGCGAGAGAGGAAGCGTTGAAGAAACTTGGGTTCACTTTCAATTTCGGCAATGATAAAATAATAATGGTATCCATTCCTCAAGTCATTAAGACGGAGGGTGCAATAGATACACTCGAGGAAATTCTAGACGAGATGAGGTTGGAAGGTCTTGAAACTCCCGAGAGGGTTTTCGATAATCTTTTGGCCTCTATAGCGTGTAAAGCGGCAGTAAGGACTGGAAACAGACTTGACATAGGGCAGGCTGAAGTTCTTTTTGAAGAGTTGAAGGAGAAGAATCTTCTTGTATGCCCCCATGGAAGACCGATATCCATGGTAATAAGGCTGGAGGATCTGGACAGATACTTCTCCAGATAGCTCTCAGAAACAATGCTTCACATCAAGGGAAACCGGTGTGAATCCGGTACGGTCCCGCCACTGTAAGCGGTACGAACTCTGCACATGCCACTGGGCAACCGGGAAGGCGCAGACAGTAGATTGATCCGCAAGTCAGGAGACCTGTGTGAGGCTCAGATATCACCATCCTTCCGAGGCAGAGGGGTGGTGAAATTCCTTGCAGAAGAGGTGAGTTTTTTGAAGAGGTTTTTTGCAGTCGGCTTTATGGTACTGTTCTGTGTTCTGTCACTTGCATTTGAAATCGTGGATGATCTTGGAAGACTCGTGGCGATTGACAATCCCCCCGATAGGGTTGTCATAGCTTCTCCTGCGATCACCAGATATCTCGAAGTTCTGGGTGTATCATCCAGGATCGTAGGAGTGACTGACTGGGACCCGTATGCCTTATCGAATGAAGTGGAGAAAATAGGCAATCTCGTTCCTCTCAACCTTGAGAAGATTCTCTCTCTTGGTCCTGATCTGGTAATGATCTCTGGTGGCTTTCAAGAGGCGGAAGTTGCCAAGCTCGAGAAGATCGGGATCTCTGCCTTCGTAATGAATCCGAACTCTTTCGAGGATATCTACAGGAATCTAATGGTTGTTGGCAATTTGTTCGGCATACCTGACAAAGGAAGGATAACGGCGACGAACTTCAGAGATGAGGTTCTTGAAATCGCAAAAGACTCCTATAATGTTCCACAGAGTGAGAAGCCCAAAGTTGTGTACATAATGATAGTCGGTGAGGTAAGCGATATCTGGACTTGCGGAACGGGATCTTTCGTTAACCAGGCGATCGCATATGCCGGTGGGGCAAACATCGGAGCACCTTACAGCGGAAATAACGGATGGTTTCCCGTCAGTCCTGAATTCGTTCTTAACTCCCAGCCGGACATAATTCTTGTGCCATACTATTACGAAGGCGGTCAGGAAGAGGCGGTAAAAATGATAACTTCTTACAAACCCTTTGCAGATCTTCCTGCAGTGAAGAATAACCGAGTCTACCCGCTTTACGACGGCCTAACCGCATATGCAAACCCCGATTTTGTAGACCTCGTGAAGACGTTGAAGGAATTCTTCTATTGAAACGCGCTGCACTTTTCGCGTTTTTCTCCACAGCATCCGTACTTGGGATGCTGTGGCTCTCGAGTTTCGGAACAGTCAATTATTCGTTGAATGAGATTTTCGGCATATTTCTTGGAGACTCTTCGGAACCAGCTTCCAGTATCTACGTGAATCTCAGACTGCCGAGATTATTAGTGGCTTTCCTGATCGGCTCAGGGTTGGCGGTAAGTGGAAATGGACTTCAACTTACTCTGAAGAATCCCCTTGCAGACCCATATATTATCGGCATATCGGCGGGGGCCTCCTTTGGAGCTGTTTTGTCTTTGTTCTTGAGAGATGTTGGCAGAATATCGCTGAACATGGATCTCCTTGCTTTTGTCTTTGCCTTGTTTTCTTCATTCCTGACCTATACGATCTCCCGGAGAGGAGGGAGAATCCCTATAACAACACTTGTTCTTTCCGGAGTAATAGTCTCCTTTCTTTTCAACGCGGCGGTGACTTTTCTTGTCGTATTTGCCTGGCGAAATGTTATTACCTTGCATTTCTGGTCTCTCGGTTCTCTTTCGGGTGTTACCTGGGATGATTTTTTCAGACTGCTTCCGATAATTATTCTTCAATATGCTTTGTTCACGATAATTCGCCGAAGAATGATAATAATGGCAGCCGGAGAAGAACACGCCATAACCGTCGGAGTCCACCCGGAGCGCATAAAGTTCCTCGTATTCTTCACCGTATCAATCGTTTCGGCAGTTGCAGTCGCAACAGCCGGTTTGATTGGTTTTGTGGGACTTGTTATACCCCACATGGTTAGGCTTGCCTTTGGCACTGACAGCAAGCTGAACCTTCCTGCAACTGCAATGTTCGGCGGGGTTTTTCTGGTGGTCTGCGATACCATTGCGAGAACGCTATTTCAACCCACGGAACTCCCAATCGGTGCAGTGACTGCCCTGGTAGGCGCTCCCGTCTTCATATACCTTCTAAGAAGCAGGGAAGTGGCTAATGATGGTTGATCCAATACAGGTAAGAGATCTGCATTTCAGTTATGGAAAGGAAGAGGTTCTGAGTGGAATCGATCTGGAACTCAAGCACGGGGAAGTGCTTGGAATACTGGGACCAAACGGGAGTGGAAAATCAACTCTGATGGGTGTAATCTGTGGAATTAGAAAGAACTGGAACGGACTTGTGAAAATCACGGGAGAAGATCTTCACGGTCTCTCAACAAAAAAACTGGCAAGAATAGTATCTTACATACCACAGAGCTTCGAACCGTCATTCGATCTGAAAGTTGAGACTATTGTTTCGTTTGGAAGAAACCCACATTTGAAGGGACTGGGAAACTTAACAAATGAGGATTACATGATAATTGACGAATCGATGAGGCTTACGGAAGTATACGGATTCAAGGATCGCCCCTTCAGTACCCTCAGCGGAGGCGAGAAACAGCGTGCAATAATCGCAAAGGCTCTTGCCCAGGAAGGAAAGATACTTCTTATGGACGAGTTCACAACTCATCTAGATCCGGGGCACGCAAGAAGAGTTGGAAAAATCGCGACTGATCTCGTCCGCGCTAAGGGACTAAGTGCAATAGCGATCTTTCACGATATAAATCAGGCGGTAGAGATTTCAGACACGCTCTTATTCATCAATAATGGAAGAGTGATTACTTCAGGCAAGGCCTGGGATGTCGTTACTCCGGAAATCATTAGGCAGGTTTACGGCCTTAAATCAAAAATCATTCAAAACCCGGTCAGCGGGCTGCCACTGGTAGTGTTCTACGATTGAGACATGGGATTGCTGACATCGGCTGCCTCGGCACCAGTTATCCTTACAAGTTCTTCGAAATTAGTCTCGACAGCGGAACCGGAAGTCCCCGCAGCAGGAAAAACAGTATCATACTGTTGAAGAGACTGATCGACAATGATCTTGACTCCTGAAAGTCCATAGGGACAAACGCCACCTGGCGAGAAACCTGTCACTCTAAGCGTTAGGGTCTCATCGGCCAGGCGAGGTTTCTCCCCGGCTATAATCTTGAGCTTCGAGGGTGAAACCTTTCTATCACCGGGGCAGACCACAAGATAAGCTCTTCCACTCTTGCAAGTGAAGAGAATCGACTTTGCTATTTGACCGACTTTCACCTTCAACATCTGCGCAGCCGTCGTGGCTGTGGGTGTAGTTCCTTCGGGAAATTCGTAGAACTTTAGGTCGTTGGCCTTCAGTATTGCAAGCACCTTTTCTGGGATCATCGTACACCTCCGGGAAGGGAATTGAACTATGATACCACGAGCCCAGAAGTGAACTCGATCACTTATTGCGAAAGCAGAGATGAAAATCCTTAAGGAAGAAGCTTTCGCTTAAATTAAAAGTGTCCACTCCTTCTGCGAAATTTCTCTATTCAAATATCATTCCATTACTTCAATTAAGAAATCGAAAAAAATCATATGGATGCGATACACGAATACTCTTATTTACAGTCGCAAGCGAGAGCTTTTTTAAGCTCATTTTCACTCTCTCCATCAATACCGGCCCACTCTCGAAAAAAAAACCAACAATGCCTGTAGAATCGCATATTTTCTATTGACTCTTTAGGCAGATCGTCACAACCTTGAGTTTAAGTCAACGTCAATCCCCTTCAATGCGACAATCCAGCCTCTTCCAATAATCAATGGCTGGCGCCATACAGAACTCCGCAAAAAAATTAGCTGATAAACTCTTTCCGACCGTCTCAAGTGAAAAGTTCGGTTTCCTGATCGCCTTCACCGCCTGATTAGTAATGTTTTTCCAATATCACGAAATGTGTTTATAACAACTATTTATTGCCGGCGTTACCATATAGTATTGTGGTATACTATTGGTGTACATGCTCAAGTGCCCTATCCAAATTCAATCATTGGAGGCGGTATTATGAGGCTTACGGTGATTCTACTTCTGCTCTGTTTTCTTTTCTCAGTCTCTTTCGCAAACGATCAAGTTCAATAAATGGAGACGCGCATCGAACTTCCGGGTTGTTATATCATCAGATGCTACGGAAGCTGTTTTCGGGGCGATCAGGAATACGACTGCGTACTAACGGGTAGAGCGGCGAACTTCGATGGCAACGGAAATCCACTGGCCGTAACAGTACATCTCTATCTCGATTGTTACGTCGTTTACTTTCTCGTTCAGTCCTGCAGTTCCAGCGGTGATTTTTCCGGCATCGGAGAGGTTGAAGGTTCGGTCGGTTGTTTCATAAACACCGGGCCTTATGAAGGCTGTTGCTTCACTTACGAGTCCTCGTATGCCTGTTCCGACTCATAAATTTTCTCCGAAATGTCACAGATAACTGGAGGTGATTTTGTGAAAAGGACAATGCTTTTTCTAATACTTTCTCTGTGTTTCGTCACTACCTTTGCCGCCGGCCTTACAGGCTACTTGACTCAACAGATTCCATGGATGGCCGGAAACGAAATGACGCTCGTTCCGCTAGGCGAATCAAAACCTGACACTCTGGAAACTCCATCTATAAAAGGGTTGAAGTACGGCCTTCTCGAGCTCGGCGCCAAGCCGATAGTATTCGCGCTCATACCCGGAGAGATCCCCCTCCTATGGATCGACGCCAACAACAATGGCAATGTGCTAGACGACCCAACGATCGCACCGGACTTCAAGGAGACCCACCAAGACACAACGACCTACGAGTGGATTACCAGAGTCAAAGTCTTTTACGAACTCGATGGTTATTGGGAATCAAGATCTGTCAAACTGTTAGCCAGAAAGACGGGGTTTACTCGCGAGCTGGAGATCCGATACTGTTTGTACGAACACATGGAGGGGTTAGTCTGGGCCGAAGACGGCCCGAGAAAGATCAAACTCTTCACGCTCGACCCCAAAGGTTTTTACTATACCGACCAGGTTTACTTCGGAGTCGATACGGACGGCGACGGCGAAATAGCTCTAATCCATGACTCTTATGAGATTTTCCTGCATGGGGAAGTCTTCTCTTTGAACGGCAAGGCATACAGACTCTGCGAGGTTTCCGAAGACGGGAAAACGGTCTCCTTTGAGGAGACCGGGGACGCTCTCACGGAGAAACCGAGATTTCTCAAGGGAGAATCTCTTCCGATTCCCGGAGTTCTCCAGACGGATCCAAGTCTTAATGCGGCCTTTTTCGAGCGGTCTCCCAGCCTGATCGTTCTCAGCAAAGTCTCTCCTGCGACAGTCGTCGAACCAGTCTACACCGATTGCGACTGCAGTTCTCTGAGCGCTTTCGAAAGGTATAGATTGGACGGAATCATCGATCTAGCCCAAAGGCACACAGATCTGAAGGTCCTATGGGTACTCACAGGAAAGGAGCAAGCTGAACCAGAAGCGGCGCTGTTGGAAAATATCTATTTGAGAGACGAAAGAGCCTTGGTTGATTTCTACGGCTTCCCAGGCGAGGAGAGGGTTTTCATCGTCGATTCGAAGGGCGTTATCGTTGAACTGGACAGTTACTGGGTCAACGAGGCAAGCCTCAACACTAACCGGCCGCAGAACAGAAAGTTGATGCTCAATTACTCCGACATAAAAAAGACCGTAGAAGCTCTGTACAAAATCAATTGAAGATCAGACCATTGGCGAATTGAACTCTCAGCAAAACGGAGAGCCGCTCTTCAAATGAATGAGAGCGGTTCTCTTGATTTCACCTTCCGGCACAAGAACGTTCAACCCGTCGAGTCAATCCGTTCCCATACCGTTCACTATCACGGCTTTCGCCAGTTCGTGCGCGAGCGCGGTGAAATCCCTTCCCTCGATGTTGCTCAGCACCACCACAAAGATGTCGTCGTCGACATACCGATTTATTCTAGTCGAGGTACCCTTCGTGTCTCCATCGTGATAAACAACTTTTCTGTACTCGCCATCTATAAACTCGTTACCGATAAAGACTCCATAGCCTGCCTCGAAGAGTTCATTCGTTGGACTCTCCATTAGTCTTAAGGAGCTTTCTGAAAGCACTTCTCCGGAGGAAAGCGCTCTGTCCCACAGATACAGATCATACACAGTGGAGTATAACCCCCCCGCTCCGCCAGGAAGCCTTCTATCGACCCAATCAGCAGGTCTTACGCTAGAGAGATCTATAACATAGGAATCACAGTAGTAAGGAAGACCCCATCCGCTATCGTATTCATTGTAATCGTAACCGGTATTATTCATTCCCAGTGGTTCGAAGAAGTTCGTTCTCAGATAATCATCATAGCGCTTCCCGCTTGCCCTTTCTATGATGACGCTGAGAAGGAAATACGCGCTGTTGCTGTAGAGAAAGCTGCTTCCAGGTTCAAATCTCAGAGGCAGAGAGGAGATGTAAGCGATTTCGGCTTCTTGAAGAGTTCTATCCTCCTCAAATTTCTTGACTTCTTCAAGAAGTTCTAACGTGTTAATCATTGTTGGAATTCCTGAAGAATGATTAAGCATCTGATGAATAAGGATTCTCTCTCCGTTAGGGAATTCGGGAATGAATTTTGCAACAGAATCTGAAAGAGATATTGTCCCCTCTTCCAGTAGCCTAAGAACTGCAGCTGCGGTAAACTGCTTGGTAATCGATGCAATTCTGAACTTCTTTTCAGGAGTGTTGGGGATATTCCTTTCAATGTCTGCCATTCCGTATCCTGCTGCGTGCAAGATTGCATCTCCTCTTGAGACAAGAACGGTTCCCCAAAAGCCTTCAAACGCGATACTCTTATTCATTACTTCATCTATGGGATTGGCAAATAGAAGAAAAGAAAGAGATATAACAGATAACACTACAGTAGCCAGTCTTCTGAACAAAAGGCACCTCCAGTTGAGAGAGTTTGTGGAGACCGTGATCAATGATAACTCACTTCTGCAACACTGAGATGGATTCTGGATTAACCATGCGAATTGCTCGTCGTTCTGAATTCACCTGCCGGAATTGATATCCACAGTCTTCCCATCGAAACGATCTTTCACTGTCACCGGCTTTGAATGAATTTTATCGAATCTCCAAGAAGCTCTTCAGTTACCTGGTGGCTCAAAGAGAGAGTCTTTCTGCACAGTCATGAGTTCATATCGATTATCGCTTCAATGAGCAGAATGAAATCATCTGCGTTAGACTATAGTTGAAATACAACGGTTGGCAAATCTATTTCAAATGTCTCACTTTGAAAGCAGCATTAGGTCTCTGCAGCCATAAAGATTAAAATAACAAATGTCGAGGACGCAATGATCGAAGCATATCCGACGGCTACACCGGAGAGGTTACTGACAAGATTTGTTTAAGGAGGAATGAAATGAGAAAGATTCTCTTGATAATAATGCTTTCTATTATTTCTTTGACCAGTTTGCTGTCTCAAAAAATCGTGGTCGCAGTGATGCAGGATCCCGACTTTCTTGATCCACATAGAGCGGCTGCCTCGGGCACTTACGAGATGATGTTCAACGTATTTGAGGGTCTCCTCAAACCCGACTCGAATGGAAGTGTTGTTCCGGCTGTGGCCGAGAGTTACCATATATCGGAGGACGGCCTGACCTATACTTTTACGTTAAGAAGCGGTGTGAAGTTCCATAACGGATTTGAGGTCACAGTTGACGATGTTCTGTACTCTCTCAACAGGCTGAAAGGAAACAATCAGGAAAGGGGCCTTTCATCAGACTTCGAAAAATTCGTTTCGAAGATCGAAGCGGTAGATGAAAAGACAATAAAGGTGGAACTCAGTACCTTGAACACCGACTTTCTCGAGAAGTTCATCATCGCGATAATTCCCGCAAATAATGACAACCATGAAGTCAACCCGATAGGAACGGGCCCGTTCAAATTCGTCAAGTATCAGCCGGGTCAGAGGCTTGTAATAGAGAAATTCGACGAATACTGGAATCCCGAGCTGCCTATAGTGGACGAAGTCGAATTCAGAATAATCCCCGACAACCAGGCTGCTATCATGAGTTTCATGGCCGGAGACGTTCAGATACTTCCAAGACTCGATGCAATTCAGGCAATGGTTCTGGGTAATCGATTCAACTTAATTACTGCAGAGCAAAACATGGTCCAGTTGATGGCAATGAACCATGCAGTCAGCCCCTTCGACGACATTAGAGTCAGGAGGGCGATTAACCATGCAGTGGACAAGGACGAGATTATAGAAATCGTGGCTGGCGGTTACGGGACGAAGCTCGGTTCAAACATGTCGCCGATAATGAGCATGTATCATCAGGAGGGTCTTGAGGATTACTATGAAACCAGTTTGGTAAGGTCAAGACAGCTTCTTTCTGAGGCAGGGTATCCCGACGGTTTCAGCACAAAGATCACAGTACCTTCGAACTATCAGTTTCACATAGATACAGCCCAGATAATTGTCGAACAGCTTAAGAGAGTTGGCATAGAAGCCGAAATAGAGCTGGTAGAATGGAGCGTATGGCTGGACAAGGTCTATACGTCAAGAGAGTACGAAATGACAATAATTGGTCTCACTGGGAAACTAAGCGCATACGATATTTTGAGACGGTACGTTTCCGATTATCCGAGAAACTTTTACAACTACTTCAACATCGAATACGATCGAGTGGTCAAAATGGCCATTGAAAAAACGGACATTGAAGAGAAGGCCTCTCTATTTAAGCAGGCACAGATAATCCTCACAGAAGACGCTGCGGCAGTTTACATAATGGATCCCCACTTCTTTGTGGCACTTGCTCCTAATCTATTTGGGTACAAGGTCTATCCACTGTACGTACAGGATATGTCAACTCTTTATTACCGTTAGGGAGGAGCGTCATCTGTGTATGTATATCTGAAGAAACTCTTTGCAATGATTCTGACAGTGCTTCTGGTTTCGCTCATAGCTTTTGTAGCTTTCGAGGTGATCCCCGGGAATCCTGCACTGTCGAGACTCGGCGTAGACGCTGAAGAATCGCAATTCGAAGCTCTTTCAGCCGAATTGGGACTAAACGATCCTCTCGGCGAGAGACTTTCGAGGTGGTTTAAGGGTCTTTTGACGGGAGACCTCGGCACTTCTATGAGATACTCAGTCCCAGTGTCTGATCTGATTCTAGACAGGATACCGGTAACTCTTTCGCTGGCGCTTATGGCCATGATGTTCATTACTCTAATCGGAATTCCTCTTGGAATAGTCAGTGCAAAATATGGTCACAGACTTCCCGGCATTTTGATTTCTATGATCTCACAAATTGGAATGGCTATTCCTTCTTTCTGGAGCGGGATAATCTTGATGTACATATTTGGAATCGTTCTCCGCTGGGTTTCGCCTGGAGGATACGTCCCGTGGAGCGAGGATGCCGTAGGAGCTTTCAAGTCTTTACTGCTCCCCGCCATCGCAATAGCCCTTCCGTCAATTGCCTCGATTATCAGGTATACGAGAAATTCCGTAATGGATCAGATGAAGAGCGACTATGTGCAGCTGGCCCTGTCTAAGGGTTTGAACATAAACTCGGTGTTGTACAAGCATGTGCTTAAGAACTCTCTAATTCCGATCGTTACAGTCCTCGGTATGATAGCGGCAAACATTCTTGGAGGCTCGATAGTGATCGAACAGGTTTTCACGCTTCCAGGTCTTGGAAGACTGTTGATCAATGCGATCTCAACCCGTGACCTACCTCTCGTCCAGGGGATGGTACTGTACATTGCGTTTATAATTGTGATCATCAACTTCCTGATCGACATTGTCTATACCGTAATCGACCCTCGAATCAGATTGGGCGCATGAGGATAGTATGGACAAGAGAAGCATAAATCTCAGAATTGGAATTGTATTGATATCTCTTCTGTTCTCAATGATGATTGTGAGTTTGTTTTACACTCCGTTTTCAGTAACGGAAATAAATAGGGAAGAGCGTTTTTCACCTCCGTCAGTCCGCCATCTTCTGGGTACAGACAATTTCGGAAGAGACGTGCTTAGCAGGATCATGAAAGCTTCTCAGACTGCCTTTTTTGTAGGATTGGTTGCCGTTTCTATCGGAACTCTCTTTGGAGTAACGATCGGTGCCGTGTCAGGTTACTTCGGAGGAATTGTCGATGAGATAATTATGAGATTCATCGATGCAATGATGGCCTTCCCCAGCATTCTCCTTGCGTTGATGTTTGTTTCAGTCTTTGGGGTGGGTCTGAGAAACACGATCGTCGCAATAGGTATCATGTCGATTCCTTCATTTGCCAGGATCACAAGGAGTGGCTTCGTTCAGTATAAAGAGCTGGATTACGTAAGAAGTGCAAAGGTAAGAGGAGTTTCAAACCTCCGTATTATGTTAAGACACATTTTGCCTAATGTACTTTCCCCAATTGTTGTCGCAGCATCTATGGGTTTTTCGAATGCAGTTCTGGCCGAAGCGGCGCTCAGTTATCTTGGACTTGGAATCCAGCCGCCCAATCCCAGCTGGGGAAGAATGCTGAGTGAGTCTCAGGTCTTCATAACCGTCAGCCCCTGGTACGCGATAGCACCAGGAATCTTTATTACCCTACTTGTGCTGGGCTTCAATTTTCTCGGAGATGGGATTCGGGACATGAGAGAGAAGAGAAAATAGGTGAGAACATATGCGAACTGAAATAGAGCCTCTGTTAGATATCAAAGATCTCAAAATCGCCTTCGATTCTACAGAAGGGATGCTCTACGCAGTGAAGGGCATATCTCTGGAGGTGCTGGAGAAGGAGATAATCGGGATCGTTGGAGAATCTGGATGCGGAAAGACAGTGACAGCTCTTTCGATAATGAGGTTGCTTCCAGGCAATTCGCACGTGACAGGAAGTCTCTTCTTCTCAGGAACCGATCTGCTCTCTCTCAATGAGGAGAAAATCAGGCGAATACGTGGCAAGGATATCTCGATGATCTTTCAGGAGACACTTTCATCGCTCAATCCTCTACTGAAGGTCGGGTGGCAAATCGAGGAGAACCTTAAGATGCACACTTCTCTTGACAAGGAAGAGCGATTCTCAAGGGTCCTTGAGATCATGAAAGGTGTCGATCTTCCTGATCCAGAAAGGACATATGGCAAGTACCCTCACGAACTGTCGGGCGGTATGAGGCAGAGAATAGCTATAGCCATAGCCATTGTCTGCAATCCAAAACTGATAATCGCAGATGAGCCGACTACTTCTTTGGACGTAACAATACAGGCACAGATACTGGAGCTGTTAAGAGAGATAAATCGTGAGAGAAACTCCTCAATGATTTTTATTTCGCATAATCTAGGAGTAGTTCGGGAGATCTGCTCGATGGTTTACGTTATGTATGCCGGGCACATCGTTGAGAAAGCACCTGTCGATAAGCTCTTCACAGATCCTGCCCATCCCTACACAATGGGCCTCATAAAAGCCATGCCTAAGAGAGACTCAAAAGGCAAGGAGCTCTTCGACATTCGAGGCCGGGTGCCGTCAATAGCGGACATGATTTACGGTTGCCCATTTGAGCCAAGATGTGACTACGCTGTCGAAAAATGTAAGAGAGAGTTCCCCGGCTTCAAAAAGATGGACAATGATCACGAAGCGAGATGCTTCCTTGCTGGAGAGATTTGATGAAGAGAGGTATTCTGGAGATTCATAACCTTAGAAAACATTACAGGCTGAGAAGAACCCGATTGCTGAAGAAGCCGGGCTCGATCAAGGCACTTAACGGAGTTTCCTTAAGTATTTCTGAAGGAGAATCTTTCGGACTTGTAGGTGAGTCCGGCTGTGGAAAATCAACGGCCGCCTATACAATCGTGGGGCTACTAAAACCGACGGAGGGGAGGATCCTCTTCAAAGGCGACGACGTTACTTCGCTGAAGAGAGATCAAAAACGTGAATTCAGAAAGAAGGTTCAGCTAATCTTTCAAGACATTTCAGGATCCTTGAATCCAAAAGGAACAGTCGAGTGGATACTGAGAGAACCTTTGAGAGCGATGGGAATGCAAAAAAGAGAGATCAAAGAGCTGATTTTGGAGAGCATGAACCTTGTGGGACTTGACAAGGATCTCTTGGGAAGATTCCCTCACGAGCTTTCTGGAGGTCAAAAACAGCGCGTAGGAATCATGAACGCGTTAATTCTTAATCCAGAAGTCGTAATAGCCGATGAGCCGGTTTCTTCGCTCGATGTCTCTATCCAGGCACAAATGCTTAACCTTATGAAAGACCTTCAGGAGAGGCTTTCTCTGACCTATCTCTTCATTTCCCATGATTTAAACGTTGTTCATTACTTCTGCGACAGAATAGCCGTCATGTATCTTGGCGAAATCGTTGAGCTCTCCGAATCTGAAGAACTCTACACATCACCGCTTCACCCATATACTCAGTCCCTCCTTTCGGCAATTCCCGGTGAAACCGATCATAAGCTCGAAAGAATAATACTTGAAGGTGATGCTCCCAGTCCCTTGAACCCACCAACTGGATGCTTCTTTCACCCCAGATGTTTCAGGAGAATGGCGATTTGTTCGAGTGTGAAGCCGCAAAGGACCGAGGTAACGAAAGATCATTTTGTAAGCTGTCACCTTTACTGAGCGTTCGACTCTCCTAATACTGTAACCCGAGGCGGTTTTTCACCGGCATCGCTTTAAGGAGCACGAATCAATTCTTTCATCCGATCTTCTTGAGTAAATACATACTGAACACATAAAGACAGCTTGCCATCACAGCCAGTGAGACAAAAGCAACTCCAAACGAGATTGTGTCAGCGATTCTTCCGAAAATTGGGAAGAAAATTATCATTACTAAGCTATACATCATACTTGCAAAGGATATTATCGTTGCCCTGCTCCTGGATGGAATCAGCTTATTTATGTAGTCGTTGCCTGCTACGAACAGCATGGCTTCAATCATAGTTACAACCATGAAGAAAGGTAACTTGTTCGAGCAAAGAGCCACACCCCACATGGATGCGACGGAAACAAGAGGCAGTATGATCAGGACTTTCTTCTCCTTCAGCAGATGAGATAACCTCTGAACCTTCATGGCCACTAAACCGGCAAGAAACGACCCGGCTGCAAGGTATATGCCAATCTGAAACTCCGTGCGGCCAAGTCCTTTCCAGTAGTTTTGAATGTAAAAGAATATGCAGGCGCTGAATGCCAATATAGTCTGAACAAAAAAGATAAGAAATGCAACCTTCTTATCTCTAGCGATTATTGAGAAGCTATCAACAATCTGCTTCAAGAAGCCCCGGAAGGTCTTTGAGTTACGGCTCACCGATTCGAGGATTGGTGGTTCTGTGAACGAAAGAGAATAGACCGCCGAAAATGTGATGATCCCGGCGGAAACCCAAAATGCATAGTGGTAATTGTACGTTCCCAGGAACCCGCCGATTAGAAGCGCCGTAACTGAAGACACTTGAAATATAGCCTCCTGCCTCCCAAGAACCGATATGAAATTGTCTTCTTTTTTCAGATATTTGAGAGAGTCATAAACAAGAGCCTCTCCAGAACCTGATTCCAGGTTATACGAAAGTGCAGCGAGTATCATGAATAGTGCGAAATGAAGGAAGTTCCTAGAGCCGATCAATACTAGAATGCTTACAAGAGATAGACACCTCCCGATGGTTCTGCTGAGCTTTCTTCCGAACAAGTCTGCTACAGACCCGGTAGGGACCTCCATCGTCAAAGAGGTCACGTGGAATATTCCTTCAAGGAAACCGATCTGCGTCAAACTCATTCCCCTGGAGGCCATGTATATCATCCATAGACCGCTCGACAGTCTCATGTTCATAAGGAAAGAGAATAGGTAATTTTTCTTTATGTTGCTTTTCATGAGCTCAACCATGTTATTCATACGGTTTCTCCCAAAAGAAAGAGGCCGTGACGCTCGTCACGGCCTCTTGATTCACAGCGAAGATTTCAGAGCAATCCAGGCTCGACGAGGTAGCATTTGCCCACGGAATCCAAAAATCCGCCCAAAATAGCTCTTCTATAAGCCTGAATAACTTCTAGCATGTGGGTTTGCTCCTTCTCCTGGATTGAGTTAGGAATATTATATATCAAATAGGCTCATAAAAAAGTTTCCAATGCGGATGAGGCATTTCTCGTTATTCTCCGGGTTCTCCAGCTGCTAGAAAATCCCCATCGGTGCCGAGCTCTCAATCTTCCTCCTCAGAATTATGAAGGAAAGTTTTTGCGCTTCTCCTGAAGTTCGACTCATCATAGGAGTCCGCAAGAATCTCTTTTGTACGATCAAAGGAGTCGATATCAATCTCCTCTGAATACTCGAAGCTTTTAAGCATACCTTCTTCAATGGTGAGAATCTTTTCCCCGTGTTCTGCAATGAACTGCCTGTCGTGACTAATGAAGAAAAACCCTCCTGCGAAGTCGTTGAGAAGTCTGTCAAGTACTTCTAGAGATTCAATATCCAAATGATTGGTTGGCTCGTCCATAAAGATGAACTCAACCTTTGAAAGAAGGGATTTCAGTAAGGCAAGCCTCATCAACTCTCCGTAGCTCATCTTTTTAATCTCCGAGAAAGCCTTCTCTCCCTTGAGACCGATATTGGCCAGGTGACTTCTGACGGTGGTCTCTTCCAGTCCAAGGTCGGCGATTTCTTCATAGGGAGTTCCTCTTTCGAAGAGTTCTGCGACATTCTGTGGAATGTACATCCAGTTTACACTATCGTTTCTGTACATTCTGCCACTCGATGGTTCCAGAATCCCTACTAGGCATTTCATCAGAGTTGTTTTCCCCGAACCATTCGGCCCTATGAGACCAACTCTATCGGAAGTATCTATGTTAACAGAGGCCTCCCTTATGACTTCATTTTCTTCGTAAGAGAACGAGAGGCCCTCCACCATGACCATTTTTCTGTTCGGAACTCCATATTTAGGAATCCTGACAGTAACAGGCTTCTCAACAAACGGTTTTTCGCACTCCAGTTCACCGATCAGTCTTTCGGTCCTTTTCTGTACAGCTAGCGCACGTCTGGCTAGTTTGGCCGCCATATGTCCTTCATGGCCTTTATCGCTTGCGAATCTCTTTGAAGCCTCTCTTGAATCTGACCAGCTCTTCCTCCTGGTCGCATCGAGTTCAAGTTGACGTATCTTCTTACTTATCTCTTCACTTTTCTTCTGCCTTGAGAGGAAATCACTTTTCAGATGCGCCAGCATCTCAGAATAGCCGCCTCGAACTCCTATTGCCTCTCCTCTTTTCAGATAGATCGTCTTGTGAGCGACTCTGTCGATGAATCTCCTGTCATGACTTACAACAATAACTCCAACACCCCTCTCGCTTAGTGAGGTTATGATCTCTTCAAGTCTTAAGGTCATTTCTATATCGAGATGGTTTGTCGGCTCGTCCAGCAAGAAAAGATTCGAACCGGAGAGAACTCCCCTGACAAGGGAGAGAATTCTCTTCTGCCCATGGGAGAAATTCATGTACGGGAAATCCAGATTGTCAACATTGATGCCAAACTCATTTAGAAATGAAGAAATCTTTGCTTCGAACTCGAATCCCCCAACATTATGAAATTCATTTATGAGTTCCGCATAGGTCATAGGATCATTTACAGAGCTGCCCAATTTCTCGTAGATGTCGAAGAGCTCTTTTTTCGCCCCCAGTAGGTACTCCTTCACTGTCCCATGAAAGTCTGCGGTCTCCTGGTTAACAAGAAGCGGGTCGATACCTTGCTCTATAGTTATTTTTCCTTCCGAGGGAGTGATTTCACCTTTGATGGATTTCAGGAGAGTCGACTTGCCGGCACCGTTTGCCCCGGTGACAGCCAAAATCTCTCCTGCAGCGAGATCGAGACTGACTTTCTTAAGAACGTCTACGCTTCCAAAGGAAATTGAAAGATTGTGTATTTGAAGCAAATTGATCACCTCCAGTAAGGCTAGAAGCTCAAAGTTATTTGAATTGAACGGCTAAACAGGATTGAGGTCTTTCGATGTTTTTTTTGAGGAAGTATTCAGTTTTGTAGATTAAAGAAGTCTATTCTTCATTTCAGCACCTACTGGTTTGCGATCAGTAATTTATAACACATAGATCAAGGCCAAGTCAAACTCATTATCGAGTTGAGCATGATGCACTACCAACAATTACTACGGTTTAGTTTGATAGTGAACTTGCGCAGCTATGGAAAGCAAAAGCAAGTTCTAGTTAGATTGTGATCTTCAGAATGTTTCTGCCGTCAACATAGGAGTATTCGGCTTTCCTGGAAAACCTCTTTATTAAGTAGATACCCATTCCACCTTGCTGCAGAAGCTCGATGTTCTCAAGATTTGGATCATCCACCTCAAGTGGATTGAACTCTCTTGAAGTGTCTTCGATTGTAATTACTACTTCATTTTCCCCGATAGCGAGACTGACTGATATGAGATCTTCTTCAGTAAGCTGGCCGTGCTTAACGATATTAGAGCAAGCCTCAATTACTATCAAGCCAGCTCTGAAACCGGTTTCATTGCCCATGCACCTTCTTACTATCTCCGAGACTTTAGCCGAGAAAGCATCGATTTTGCTCATTTCGGATCTAACGTTGAAATTGTACTTCTTCTCACCCATCTCTCAACACGAATTCTTGATGACTTCTTCAAGGCTACAATCCTTTACAACAAAGAGCCTATCGAGCCTCAGAGTATTAAGCAGCTTCTTTATCTCTTTAGACAGATTTATCAAGACGAGATCACTATCTTCAGCAGCAACTGTCTTGTAGATGCTTATCAAAGCGGCAATGCCCATAGAGTCAATGAATTCGATGTTGGTCCCATCGACGATCACTGACGAACAGCTTTTGAGATCGACTGTCTCTTGCCATTTTCTGAACCTCGCCGATGTCTCTCCTGTGATTCTCGCTCTTTCCAAGAGGGAAATTACTCCGATCTTATTCTCCATCATCTTCAATTCAAACATCTTACACTCTGCTCCTCGTTTTCATAGATTTCCGGACCATCTGACGTTCTTACTAGAACTCTATGAGCAGCGCCGTAATATCATCTTCAGCCAACACACTTCCTTTGAAGCTATCAAATGAGGTCTTAAGACGCTCAGATGTTTCCTCAATGTCTATATTCGCACAACTCGCAAAGAGATCTCTTAGTCTGCTCTCACCATACATCTCACCTTTTTCGTTCGACAACTCAATCAATCCGTCTGTATACACCAGAAGACGATCTCCCTTTAATAACGGCACTCTCGACACTTCTCCGCGAACCATGTTCATACCAATCAGGCTTTCTCTCCTATCATCAAGCAGTTCAACAGAGCCCTTTCTAAGAATCATCGGCGAGGGGTGGCCCGCATTTGCCAGAAGAGCAAAGCCTTCTAGATCAACAACTACGGCGATAATAGTAAAGAATAGATTGAACCTCTCAAACACGAAGTTCTTGTCGAGCTCTTTCATGAAGCTGCTCAGGTCGAAATCTATGTCGTTAATACCGGATCTGAAATCTTCAATGAACCGGTGCACCATAACCGATAGCATTGCAGCATTTACTCCATGTCCGGACATATCCGCTAAATAAACGAAGAAACGGTTTTCGTTCAACCTAAACACATCGAATATATCGCCGCCAACTCTGTAGGAAGGTTCGTAGATCCATCTGACAGCAAGTCCTTGTGGATCGCTTTTTGGTACAAGCGCGTTTTGTATCTTTCCCGCCGCAAGAACATCACTCTCAAGATTGTCTACAGCTATTCTCAGAGACTTTATCAACTCGTGTAACTTCAACTGAGTATTCACTCTAAGTAAAACCTCTTCGGGAAGAAAGGGTTTTGAGATGAAATCAACGGCCCCCGAACTGAGAGCAGTAAGTTTGCTCTGCCTGTCGGAAGAGCCGGTAAGTACGATTACTGGAATAGACCGCAGCTCTTCACTAGACTTGAGCTCAGTCAGAATATCCAGTCCATTGTAGTCGGGCAGCATAAGATCCAGCAAGATCATATCAGGCTTGTCTCTTGACAGTGAAGACAACGCAGACCTACCATCGGGGCTTTCGATCACATCGTGTCTATCCCTGACAAGTATTGATTTTAGAAGCACTCTAACCGAACTGTCGTCATCCACCACCAATATCCTGCTCACCTCACCACTCCTATTCGAAATAACGCAGAGCTTCAGCAGGTTCTATTCTTGAGGCCGAATAACTGGGAATAATCGTAGACACAAGTGAAGCAAAATAGAATATCAGGGTCATGGCAGCAAGCTGATTCCACGGAATATACAGTTTCATGCCTTCCATCAATGGAGAAGCGTAGATCTCTATACTTGTAAGAGTGCCGGTTACAATTCCGAGAACAATACCAACAATCGCGATAAATGAACTTTCCAAGAGAAAGGAGGAGAACACCATCTTCTTCGTAAATCCAATTGCCTTAAGCATTCCGATTATTCGCTTTCTTTCGTGAAGAGCCTTGAACATAATGATCGCGATTCCTACGATCCCGACTAGCATCCCGAAGTAAAGGAAAGATCTGAGAATGTTGACTGTTCCTTCCAGCATATTGGATGTTAAATTGATTATGTCGTCAACATAAAGGAGGAAGAGGCTCCTAGATTCGATCTTACTCTGCAGGGTGTCGAAGTTCTCTTTCTTCTGATCCGGAGAAGTGCCTGAAAGGTTGAAAAGTAAGTATCTCTCTGCAGCACTTCCTGCTAACTCGCTAGGAACATTTCCTGCATAGATTAGGAGTCCATTGAGGAAGGAGATAGTATTTTCCGGAATTGTAGCGATTACTTCCAAATAAACAGGACTGGTGTCAATCGACTCTGACGAAACCCCTCTTCTCAACAACCCGCCAATACCTTGACCGGAATCTCCCTGATCGACTAACCCTCTGAGTTCCAGAGTATCTCCAGGAACAACATCCGGCAAAACGCTATTAGACACTATTACAGTACCGGGATTACTACGCAAGTAATCCCAAAGCTCTTCACCGCTTGATATGTCTAGGTCCTCATCGTAAAGAATATCGGTCAATCTGCTATTGTCTATGAAAAGGTCGTCAACTAGATATATCTGTTCAAGTCCAAAGCTATCCTCTTTTCTCACAGCTACGTTCATACCCGCCACGGTCGAGATCTCTCTCACTTCAGGCTGTGACTGAAGTTCAGTGAAGGAGAAGGTTCTCTCTCCTGTAAGCGAGAAGGCGCCAGCATCAAAACCAGTGAAAACCGCGTCCCTGCTTCTTATAAGCATTTGCTCCATCGAGTAAGGTATTACAGAGATAAGCGTAATCACGAAAATCACAACCGCAAACATGGCAATGGTAAGACCTGTCCTCATGCGATTCCTGGAAGAAAAGGCTATCGAAATCTTGAATACTGGTGCGGCAGCTCTCGCCTTTTGGAACAACTTATTCAGGAGAAACTCGAAAGTCTTTAGATTATAGACAATCAGGAAAAGACCGGCGAAAAGAATCGCAGCCCCTTTTGCAACCGTTAGATAGATGGAAGAACCGCTGGAAGCTATTAATGAAAAAGAGTTACTGACCATTGTAAACGCTATGACCGCAATGGAGAAGAGCGACTCGATTAACCTCTTGTTTCTCGCTGGAATAGCAATCGGTATTAGCAGACCTGTCAATACGACACCCGTAAAAAAGCCGTTTGCATTACCTATAGAGTAGGCACTATATGCAACTACTATTGACAAGAGAACTCCAACTGAAGCTATGATATTCAGTAAGAGTCTTTGGCGCTCGTCCAGTTCTTCGGGAATATTCCTTACGGCGGTAACTATATTTGTTCGCGAAATTTTCCTTCCCGTATATAAAATTATTACCAATGGAATGATCAATCCAAGGAGAAACCCATAAGCAATCGAATCGGTACGCACAAAAAAGGCAAACGAGCTCTGCATGGAATCAAATGCGATGTTCGCTCCTTCAATGGGAATAAGCGTTACGATATCTTCGGAAAGACTCACAAAACTTCCCAGAGTAAACCTTGCGATAGCCAAACCAGCGAGCACACCAATTGCTGAAGATATTATCGAGTAGAAGAATCCTTCATAGAAAATGGTTCTTGAGACCCTTTTTCTCGAATAGCCTATCGCTCTGAGAGTTCCAAGCTCGGTTCTTCTCTCTTGTGCCAGCATCAAATATATATTTGTCAGAAGAAGCGCTCCTGCGAATATTGCGAAAACGCTTAACATAAGGAATAGAAGACCGATATTGCCTTGATCAACCATCCTGATAGAATCCCTCTTTACCTCTCTAACAGCAAACTCTTCGCCGGCCACCTCTCTTATCGCTACCACAACATCATCAGTATGCCTCTCCCCCTTTAAGAAATCACCGCGATTGGATACAAGCAAAGCGTTGAAATAATCATCCACACCGATTTTCAAAACCTCTCTCGCGACTTCAACATCCATAAGCATAGTGAATGCGTTTGGCCGTTGATTCTCTATCTGATAATTAAAAACACCGTTACCTTCAACAATGTCAATAATTTTCACTTGTGGAAGAGGAATCCAGAAGAGCAACCTCTGTCCAGGATCCGCAAGGATTTCGATCTCGTCTCCAACCGACACTCTTAATGAATCAGCGAGCTCTCGGTTTATTATGAGGCCGGGTACACCATCCGTTGGGGGAGGAATCGCTAGATCGATACCGGAAGCGTCGGGCCACTTTGACAAATGATCGAACAAGACTCCTATGATGGTGACCTCCATACTCTGACCGGTTTGACTTCTTGCGTTACCCGGGAGACCCGCTGAAACAGTCCTGCTGAGAATGGGAAGAACACCGTCAACCTGTTCATTTCTGGACAGTGAATCGACAAGAGCCTCTATCTTGAAGTTTGGGATGAACTCTTTTACGACGTTCTGATTATCTGAAGGAATGTAGACCAATTCATCTATCTCACCATGAGTTCTCTCGATCTGACTAAACAAAAACTTCTGAAAGGAATCGTTCATGGCCATGGAGCCCATTATCAGCGCCGTTCCTATCAATGATCCCATTATTACGAGGAAAGTATCGGATTTTCTTCTGTAGACGTTCCTGTAACCTATTTTGAAGATTATTGGATTCATTATCATGGAGACAATGGTTGCAATTACAGCAATCCCCGTAAAAAGACTCACTATCTGTATTAGCACTCTTCCACCTTCAATTCATTATTCTCTTCAATCTTCAGAATGTGACCGCTGTCCAAATGGAGAATCCTGTTGGAATAATCGGAGACTCTTTCATCGTGGGTTACAATAACGAAAGTCTGATTAAGAGTTTGGTTCAGCTCAGTTATAAGATTCATAAGGTCGCCGCTGGTTTTCGTGTCGAGGGCTCCGGTGGGTTCGTCGGCCCACACGATTGCAGGTTTATGAACAAGTGCTCTTGCAATGGAAACTCTCTGTCGCTCACCACCGCTTAGTCGAGAAGGCAGATAATGCTCTCGCTCCATGAGATTCACTTTTGCGAGAATCTCCATAGCGGCTTCTCGAGCCTTTTTTTGGTTGCTTCCCATTGTAAGCATGGCAAGCTCAACGTTCTCAACCGCATTCAGTACTGGTATAAGATTGTAGAACTGAAAAACGAATCCCATGTTCATTGCCCTGAATCGAGTCTTTTCGTCGTCCTTCAGTGAATGAAGATCCACACCTCTAATTATGACTTTCCCTTCAGTCGGGGTATCAATTCCTGAAAGGCAGTTCAGAAGCGTACTCTTTCCACAACCAGATGGTCCGAGAATCGACAGTATCTCCCCCTCGTAGATATCGAAGGATACATCCTTCAAAGCCTCAACCGAAATCTCACCTGACCTATAAGTTTTACTAACGTTTCTAACTTCAACAAACGCCATTTCGAACCTCCTTTCAGTAAGCGAAAGATCATTTCTACAAAGTAATATCGTCCACAGCTTTTCTTATCTCATTATTGAGCTTCTGTATTGTCTTCTCAAGACTTGAAAAGGCCTTTCTAGACAAAGCAACAATTATCCCTGAAGCACAGTAGGAGAATACACCGGCCGCAACTTCTGTCCTCCTCTGAACCAGTACCGATGAAAGCATTACTGCAAGAGGAAAAAGCGGTGCGGCATAGGCAGAGAATATGTACAGCTTTCTCTGTAGCTCTGATGGTTTTCTTAGCTTCTCTTCGAGAGAAAGCACAACTTCTTTAAGCTTCTTCAGATTCTCGGAATCGATTATCTTGCCTTTCGTACTTTCGTTAAAGGTATCGGTAAGAGTTAGTACACTGTGAACATCTTCTAGAAAGGCAGAGATCTTCTTGGAGCGACCACCCCCCGGTACTCCCATTATAATCAAGTAGTCGAAAACGATTACTAGCGGAAGAAAGAAAAAAATGGGCTGCGTATAAGTGCCCTCGGCGAAATTGAGTATAAAAAGAATTGCAGTAGCTACCAAATAGTAAACCGTCAACTTTTTCATCAATCCATTTCCGGCAGTTTCTCCACCATCACTGAGGACGCGGAGACCCTTACTTTACATTCGTCAATCTCCTCAACCCAGTCTATCGGTATGAGCTTTTTCGACTTGGAGCCAAAACCACCATATTCGGAAACTAAATGAGTTATCTTCCCTTCGTCATTCAGGACGAAGCTTCTTAACCTTCCAATCGTCTTTTCCTCAGCACTAACTATATCACAACCTGGTTCGAGTGACTTAGTATCTTTGGGAACGTTTATCGAAGTGTTGAGGGGCGGAAGAGGATAAAGCTCTGCATAATCACCTACCGGTCTGAGCCAGTATACCGGAGTAACCCCGCTTTCCAAGTTATCAATCTCCTCTCCGGTCACAAAGAATGTCTCCTCGTAATCCTGCAGAGTTTCAACATCCTTCGATTCAATTTTCAACCTAACCTCATCGGGAGCCGCAAAAAAGATAGTCGTTATCGGCACGAGCTTTGCCACTCTATTGAAGATACCTTTCTCTATTACGACATGAGTGACTTCATTGTTCTTGGGATGAATAACAACCCGGATGACTTTTCCGAGGTCTTTCCCATCGGAAGAAATGGCTTTTGCACCCCATCTAATTCTGTTTTCCATAGGTTCACCCCCTTAAAACAAGTTTATCACGTAGGGCATGCTCTACCACAAAGACAATTGGTTATATGACTGCAGAAAACTGGAACGAGTTGTAAAATATAGTGGCTGAATGGTCAAGAATAGAGAGAAATACTGATCCTGGTCAAAGCACTTCGCTGAAGGAATAATCAAAACCGAGAGGAGGAAGTTCGTCTCTACGATTTGGATATGATGGACAATGAGCTATATGAGCCCATTTAGGCTTTTCTGGATATTCGTCAAAGTTAGCACGTTCACCATAGGTGGTGGATACGCGATGATCCCCGTCATCAAAGAGTTCATTGTTGATAAGTACAAGATTATGCAAAACGATGAATTTCTTGATGTTATCGTTACTGCTCAGACAGTACCCGGTGTAATTGCAATCAACACCGCGATGATACTGGGGAGCAGACTGTCCGGATTCTGGGGTGCATTTTTCGCGGTTCTTGGAGCTTCGTTAACTCCATTCATAATAATACTGGTTATCGCAAGCTTCTTCACTGATTTCGTTGATCTACCTGTTTTCAAGGGCTTCTTTGCCGGAGCAAGGGTCGGAGTAACCGTCATACTGGCCAATCTTTCTTTCCAGTTGCTGAGGAGAAGTCTAAAGAGATATATGATACTGGCGGTTATTACCGCGGGGACAATTGCAATTGTCCTTCTCAATTTATCTTCGATCTGGGTCCTGCTAGTCTGCTCTATGCTGATCTACTTCATAGACAAGCGGAGGACGCAATGATCTTAATAAACCTGTTCTGGGCCTTCTTCAAAATCGGTCTTCTTGCCTTCGGGGGTGGTTACGGTGCTCTCAGCCTCATTCAGGATCAAATAGTTAACATAAACAAATGGATTGAACTTGATGAATTTCTCACTCTTATTTCTATCTCTCAGATGACCCCTGGGCCGATAGCAATCAATTCTGCTACCTTCATTGGGTATCAAATTGCCGGAATACCAGGATCGATATTCTCTACAGTTGGAGTAGTTCTTCCAAGTGTGTTCTGGATCTTCTTGATATTGAAAATCCTGAAAGTTGTGTCTAAGTGGATCGATACAGTGGAAGTATTCAATGCACTACGTCTGGGCATAATCGCGCTGATTCTTTCGGCGACTTTCAGAATTGGGATTGAATCTATCAATAGTATTTTTGCACTCATTCTTGGCATTGCTGCTTTTTACATCCTCTATAAGTTTAAACCTTCAGTTATCTGGATTGTTCTTGGAACAGGTTTGATGGGTGTAATCATGAGCTTGTTCCTTCCCCTATAAACCTTATATTATTCGGCTTCTGAGCCACACATGTGCAATAGAGTCAAGAAAAAATTCATTCTTTTGATTGCAAAAATTGAATTTTTCATTCGCATGAGTAATTTGATCAATTTATTCCTGATCTAGCAACGACTCCACTTGGATAATTAAGAGGATTCAAATGAACATATTGCTTAAAACTAGCTAATACTTCAATCGTATGATTCCACGATTAGATCTTGAGAATCTGCCATTATAACCATCTACAGACCGTCAATACCGATTATCATCTTTATGCTTTCTCTTGATAAGTTTTAGAAATCAGTTGAACATGATCTACAATAGACTTGTAATCATAGTTGATGGAAGAGTTCTAGATCCATGGATCATCGAGTGACCTATTCTTTTCAACTGATTCTTGACAATATGAGAACTAAGTATCTGAGAATTGAAGCAGTTAATGTACGGATTATTGCTCAAACACTTGACCGAGGGGGTGCGTTGTATGTGGAAGATACCTGAAGAAGACGAGCATTAGCAACGGTGAATCGAGAAGGTAAAAAGGAAGTTGACTGATTTGGAGGTGTACTGGATGAAGAAGATTGTTGCGATCA
>NZ_DJHG01000131.1:0-4254 GCF_002432955.1 Mesotoga sp. UBA5825
AATCTGGGCTGTGGGTCTTGATGAATGACGGGTCACCAATAACCAACAACGGACAACTATTTCTTCTGCTTGCAACTGACAACGTGGAACTTGGAACTGCTTCTTTCCGGTGGGCAGTGGACCGTTGACGGACAACGTTGTTTTGAGCAGCGTTCAGCGTATCTTGGCACACCGGAACCTCGGACCCGCTACGCTACCGGCGCTTGCGTCATCAGTCTGTCTTTCATCTCGCTATTTTATGAAGAAGAATCAATGCGTAGACATCTTCCATTTGGAGACGATTTTCGGAATGATTGTGAGAGTGAGTATGGCGCCGGTGACCATTCCTATGGCGAGAAGCAACCCAAGTCCTGAGAACAACTTCAAAGGCGCGAATATCAGCGATGAAAAGCCTGCAGCCAGAGCTATTGTATTAGAAAGTATCGCCGGTGTGACCTCTTGTCTTGCCCTGTAGATATCTTTGGTCTCTATGAATCTGTTGATCAGGTGAATCGCGTAGTCTATTGTCATTCCGAGAAGGACCCCGGAAACGATAGCAGTAGAGATTTCCAGCTTTATGCCCAGTATCGCCATATAAGAGAAGTTGAAGAGTACAGACAAGGCGATCGGAAGAACAGACACTAGAGCCAGTTTGAATGACCTGAAAACGACTATGAGGAGCAAGGTGATGACTACTAGAGCCCATAAGATTGTGCTTACCTGACTGCGCAGTATTTCGTTGTTAACCCCGGAGATTATCAACAGCGGCGAAGCAACGTAAGGACTATACTGCTGATAATCCTCTAGAATTTCCTTCAAGTCATCTTCGAGACGCTGGGAGCTTACTGCGTCGGTATTTGGAGTCTTGACGAGTAAGCGCAGCGAATTGCCGACCATATATTGCTGCACGGGCAGATCGCCGTTGCGAGCAGCTATCTGGAGAATTGGAAGGGGGATTCCGAAAGCACTGGAAACATCCATTATGGATGAAACGCCCCTGACTTCTTCGAGCTTGTTAATGTCGGAAATGAGGTTCGAAATGATTTGTGCATCTGCGCCTGTGTAGAGACTGTTCTTGTCAAGAATGACGTAAAAAGGCATGTTCCAGCCGAACTCATCTCTTATGGTTTCGGCTGATTTCACGATTGAGGAACTCTTCTCGAAATAGTCGAACTGGTCGAAGTTCCGCTCGATTTTGGAAATCAGAAATGGCGAAACGACTGCGAAAGCAATTATACCTATAAGTGCAACCATTTCAATCTTCTTTGCCTTCTCTCCTGTCGGACCCTTGAACCTCAGTCTTCTATTCACCGCAGGGAGGTCGATGAAATAGAGAGCGGCAGGAAGAGCTATGAGAACGAGCGCCGAACTCATCATAATACCGATAGAGACCATTATTCCCAGTTGCCTGAAGGCCTCCAGACTGCTCACCAAGAATGTTAGAAAGCCGACTGCTGTCGTAAGCGCCGATAGGAAGACGGGAATAAGCTCCTCATGTACTGTTCGCTTCAACGCGAGATTTCTATCCAGAAACTTTCTGTTAGTGATGTATCGATCTATGAAATGGAGCCCATAAGACGAGGAGATTATAACTATGAAAAGACCCACCGTTGAGGTGAGAATGTTGATATCCAAGCCTATCATCACGCCAAAGCCGTAGGCCCAGACAGCCGCGATGATTGATAGAATCGAAGGGATGACTGCTGCCCGAATGCTTCCGAGCCTCAGGAAGTAGATGAAGCAGATTAGGCCGAAGAGAATTGGGGGATATACAACCAAAAGCGACAGTATTGAACCGTAGAGCTCTTCATCGATAATCGGCTCTCCGCTGGCGTAGAACTCCATGCCCTCCAGCGACTCGCCTGCAACTTTCAGGATCGTTTTGACATCTACGCTCTCGGTTACATTTATCGGAATGAGCGCGACCTCTCCATTCTCGTCTAGAAGGTTGTCGAGATAGAGCGGGTTCTGCAGAATCTCGCGAGCGTTATCCTTGGGGATCCCTTTCTCGAAATAAGGTTGGACGTTTGTCCCACCAATCAAACTAACCTTTGCCGCATCCTGATAGGAGTTGTAACCCACCACTCCCTCGATCGTAGAGAGCTTTTGCAGGAAATCATAAATCATTAGTGAATTGTCTTCCTTGAAGAGACCGTCTGTCTTAACTACAATGATAATCTGCTTTTCACTTCCGAAAAGATTCTCCATCATTCTCATGTTTTCTCTCGAAGGAGATTTCTCTGGTAGAAGAAATTCGCTTGAAACGTTTATTTCAACTCTTAGAATGAAGAGCCCCATTACTATCGTGATGATGGCAAACAGAGTTATTATAAGGATAGAAATCCTTCGGCTAATCATATGGATTGCCCCCTTTACAGAATTGTACTATGATTTCTTTGAAAGTTATGTTTATGTATAGTAAAATATCTAAACAATTAATTTCTTAGACTGTTATAATTACTTCATAGGAGGTGCACGATGAATGTGGAAGGCGAGGGAATAAGTCCTGAAAAGATACTTGAGTCTGTGTTCGATCTTGTCAGGAACTTCACAAAGTTCTTTTCTTTCACCATAGAGGCCGAAGAGATGAAGACAATCGAGCTCTATATCCTTTTGTTTGTTGCGCTCAAAGGGCCCCGGAGCATGTCCTCACTTGCGAAGGAGTACTCGATGACAAAGAGCAATATCACCGTTCTTGTGGACGATATGGAGAACAAGGGCTATCTTGCCCGTGTCCGTTCTGAAGAAGATAGACGGGTGATAATGATTACACTAACCGAGCGTGGCAAGGCTTTCTTTGAAAGCTTTTTGGCGAACTTTTCCAAGTTGATCTCCACGTTCATAAAGAAAGTTGGTTCCGAAGACCTTGCGATAATCACCGAAGGGTTCGAAAGAATAACCCGGATCGTTATAGACGAAAAACTCGTGGATTCCGATGAAGGGAGGCAAAGCTGAAAAGTCATGATACTTGTAACCGGTTCTACCGGGCACGTTGGTAACGTTCTCGTCAGAGAGCTTGTCATCAAAGGCGAAACCGTGAGGGCAGTTGCCCTTCCTGGAGAAGATACCTCGATGATCGAGCAGGAGAGAGTGGAGATACTCCACGGCGATATACGCGACAGGGAGTTTGTGGTCAGAGCCTGTGAAGGAATCGACACAGTCTATCATCTTGCAGCGCTCATATCCATAATGCCCAACATGAAGAAAAAGGTGAGAAGCGTCAACGTAGGCGGCACGGAAAACGTGATTCACGCGTGCAAGGTTCAGCGGGTGGGAAGGATGGTCTATACAAGCTCTATTCACGCCTTCACCGAGCTGGAACCGGGAAGCATGATAGATGAAAACGTGCCGTTCAATCCGGCCCGCACTAGCGGGGTCTACGGGAAATCCAAGGCCGAGGCCGTGCTGAGCGTACTAACTGCAGCCAGGGAAGGTCTGGACGCAGTCGTGCTCTGCCCTACGGGAATCATAGGACCTTTCGACTACAAGCTTTCCGAAATGGGAAACATGATAAGGCTCTTCGCAAGCGGTAAGTTGAGAGTCGGGATCGATGGCTCTTTCGACTTCGTCGATGTCCGCGATGTGGTGAGTTCGGAGATCGCAGCTTCGAAAGTGGCAAAGCCTGGCGAAGTCTACATTCTCGGCGGAGAGCGCGTAACGATACAGGAGCTTACGGACATGCTGCACCGTATAACCGGTAGAAAGAAAACCTACACCTTCTTGAAAAGTACTAGCGCTTACGTCCTTTCGGCCCTGAGCACACTGTATTACATGATCTCGAAGACCAAAGCCTGTTTCACTCCTTATACAGTACACACACTCACCAGAAACTACAAATATTCTCACAAAAAAGCTACGAAACTATTGGGCCACAATCCCAGAAAGGTCTCGGAATCGTTAAGGGACGCCGTCGAATGGCTATCCAGGTACGGCACGATAAAACTGCGGTGAAAGCTCAATTCGGCAGGTCAGATGTAGATCATCCCACCTGGCAAACTCGAGTCTTATCTACGAATGCACGAGAACCCATTCTTGAAAAGAAGAAAAAGCTTCTGAATATCTTTCTCTGATTCCTTTTCGTCTATCCTGTTGAGCTGAACCAAAACGCCCCTGAATGAGACGTTCATCCGACGCTGCGCGTCCAGGTTCTTGGTCAGAGGGGATGTAAGAGGCCAGAGGGAAGAGGTTGGAAGAGCGGGAAGACCTTGATCTTCTTACCTCTAACCTCATTCCTGTCGCCTCTATAGGGTTTAGACCCCTTCGACCCCCAATGGT
>NZ_DJHG01000115.1:0-4742 GCF_002432955.1 Mesotoga sp. UBA5825
GGGAGATTTCACGAAACTACAAAGATATTTCGTTAAACACAATACCCTTAAGTTAAGTTGTTGAGCGCTGTTGCGTCGAAGGAAAGGAACCTGCCTTAATTGCTGACGTAATACTTCCAGTCTCCCACCTCTCAGGTTCTCTTGGGTCTGTGACTCCAAGCATAGCTTCTGCAAGCACATGAAAGAAAGACGCTATGCAATAATATATAAGTGGCAATTATAGCTGTATATTGCCGTTAATTGCAGGTGATTTCTATGAACTATATTGATCAAAGCGATCTAAGAGACTGGTTCGAGAACGATCGTTTTCTGACAACCGATGAGCTGGTTAAGAGGCTGAGTCTTCGTTTCCCCGATGCGAAGATGGGGACTCTTTCTGCTAAATTGCACCGGCTGAAGAAAGAAGGACTCGTGAGAAACGTCAGAAGAGGCCTATTTGCTGCCGGAAGCAAGCGTGAGTTTGAACCTGACATATCGAAGCAACTCGCAGGTTTGTTTAAGAAGCTTGGTAAGAGATTCCCATACCTGGATAATCTGTGTGTCTGGGATAGCAGATGGCTAAACGAGTTTACGGTTCACCAGGCACTTACTTCAATGGTGATCATAGAAACTGAGCGAGATGCAGAGAAGGCAGTGTTTGAATTCATCAAAGCTGCTTACTCCCGGGTGTTCATTGATCCGACTCCAAAGGAGATAGACAACTACATCCTCGGATGCGAGAAGTGTTTCGTTGTAAGGCCACTTGTAACCGAAGCCCCTGTGACGTCCTCTGGTGGAGTCTCCATTCCGAAGCTGGAGAAGATACTTGTCGATCTTGTCTGCGAGAAGGATCTCTTCGTATCGTTTCAAGGAGAGGAGTTATGCAACATATTTCGCAGAGCTTTGACAGATTACGACGTGAGCCTGAGCACGCTCAGAAGATATGCTAGGCGACGCGGGAGGTTAGAAGAGATAGACAAGCTCATAGTGACCCAGGGAGAGGGCATATGATCACAGACAATTCCGCAACGGCGGTTGACTGGTTATACGTCAGCTCTTAAGATTGGAGAGGAAAGAATATCTGTTATAAATAGAACAATCGGCAATATGTTTATAAATTGCCAGTTGTTCTATAAGCGAGTTGATTGGTTTGAATGACCAGGATTTTGGTAAACATTTACAGAAATGCCGTGTCGAAATGATAGAATAAATTATGAAGGCACTAGAAAGAAGGGAGAATTATGGCAACAAGAACATTCGAGAAAGAGATTTATATCGACCAGAAAGCTGCGGAGAATATTATTAAAGCAATGAAAGCTACAAAGAAGCGGCCTAAAGAAGAGTATATAGACGTTAGAGCCTCCATCGAGAGGAGCGTATCTCTATTACCAGAAACATTACGCCGCTAAAGGCCCTGCTAGAAAAGTACGAAGAGAGTGAAGTGAGGGAGGTTTAATCCCTCTTTTTTGTTCGAAAAACAGCGACGTCGAAACGTTTTTGAGAGAAAAAGCGATTACATTCGAGAAGGCTTCGAGAGCCCGGACCTATTTGATACTGGATGAAGAAGCCTTGATTGATGGGAAGATAAATATCATCGCTTATTTCACGGTATCGAATAAAGCACTCAACCCTAGAGATGAAATCAGCAAGAACGTTAGAAAACACCTTGACGGCCTGGGGAACAAGCGGGGCTCTACCTTCGTTGTTTACCTCATTGGCCAGCTTGGAAAGAACGATACTTATCGCTCGGAGATAGATGGGAATGAACTTGTCGCCCGGGCAATAGCAACCATCAAAGAGGCCTATGAGATAGTTGGAGGTCGGTGTATTCTCATCGAGTGTCAAAATAGGGTCAGACTCCTATTCTTTGTAATGCTTTCTACAAGTCAGGAATAAGAGCGCATTACGATGTGCTTGAGGTCACGTGGAAGGTGGCGAAAGATGTCTGCCCCGATGAGATCATGGATGATAATCAAAGAGATGCACTTATGATTGTTATCCGAATGAACAGGGTCAGACTCCAATTCTCTTGGCACTGCGAAACAAAGGACATATGCTATTATTCAGATACTAGCGATTCTGTTATATGACTGCCAGGAGAAAGACATGGAAGATAACGGACAAAACGAAGTAGGTAATCGATTCAAGAAGGGTTGTTTCTTCGAGACCATCAGCCTGTTTGAGGTACAGACGGTGCCCTTTCTCAATGCAGAACTCGTCCCTCTTTTTGCTGGTCTTTGGGAATTAGGAGAAACGACCCACGAAGAGACCCGCGTGTTATTCATTGCGAGCGGAAACTTGGACCAGCCATTTACAATGTGCTCTTCGATGCATTCCAATGTATGGATCTCATTCAATAAGAGCGTAGTAAGGGAGATAGGTTCTTCAAGCCTCCCTTTTTTGAGATTTGAGGTTAGTTTATTGCTTAAGGGAGATGATTTATGCCTGTGAAAATCCTGGTTGTCGATGACTCGGCGGCTGATCGCCTTATGATTGAGAAGATGTTGAGCGAGTACGATCTCCTGACAGCTAGTGATGGCGTGGAGGCAATGCAGAGAATAGATGAGCACGAAGAGATTCAGCTGATCATACTCGACCTTAATATGCCCAGAATGAATGGATTCGAGGTTCTAGCGGCGCTGAAGGCGGATGATCGCTATAAGAGAGTACGAACAATAATACTGACAAACCATGAAGAACTGGAAGACGAAAGCAAAGGTCTGGAACTTGGTGCTGTGGACTACATAAGGAAGCCTATTAGTATAAATGCTTTGAAGGTTCGAGTCAATATCCATCTTGAATTGCTCAGAAGTCGGCAGCTGGCAGAACAGAAGCATGTCGAGCTAAAGTCAGTGTTCAACACAATCTTTAGCAGGGCACCGATTGGAATTTCGATTTCCTACGCTAGCGGTCCCAAAGATAAGAATGTGGATCCAGAAACACAGATCAACTCAGCATTCGAGCAAATTACCGGTAGAACGAAAGAGGAGTTGATTGAGCTTGGCTGGGCAAGTATTACTCATCCAGACGATCTGGAGAAGGATCTAGAGAATTATAGAAAGCTGAAATCAGGCGAAATCCAGAGCTATACAATGGAGAAGAGGTTTGTCAGGCCAGATGGTTCTTCTGTATGGGTTGAAATGACAGTGGCGTCCTTCCATCTGCCGGGCGAGAGTGAAAGCGGCCATATTGCCCTTCTTAAGGATATATCCAGCCGTAAGGAGTTCGAGAATACACTCAGATATAGCTCTGAACACGATAGTTGGACTGGCCTATATAACCGCAACTACCTGAAAACTCTTCTGGAAGGAGATGATGAGAACAGACTGCGGGAGAAAAGAGCCTTAGTGAGCGTGGATTTAAGTACAGTGCAGTCACTGACATCTACTTATGGATTTCAATACACTCAGGACCTTATAAAGAAGATTGCAGATATGTTGAGGCAGTTCTGCACAGATAGGCGCCTGCTTTTCAACACATACGAGAATCAATTCGCATTCTACTTGAAGGGCTATAAAGACAAGAACGAACTGACGAAATTTTCCATAGAAGTTGCAAAGCAACTGGAGCCTGTCCTTCTGATGGAAAGGATTAAAGGTGGTATTGGAGTAATTGAAATCGGTGAAGGTGATGAGAAGGATGCCGATCTCCTACTGAGAAGGCTTCTAGTCACATCTGAGAAGGCTTTCAACATATATGATAGAAACATTGGAATCTGTTTCTATAACGAAGAAATCGAGAAACAAATGGTTCGAGAACAGCAGATAACCTTAGAACTGGCGAAAATCTCGACAGACGAGAAGGATTTTGGGCTCTTCGTGCAATTCCAGCCGATTCTTGATCTGAAGTCTAATAAGATAAGCAGTTTTGAAGCTCTGGCGAGATTGAGTATTGAAGGACTTGGCCCGGTGCCGCCTCTGGAATTCATCCCGATAGCCGAGAAAACAAATCTTGTCGTTCCGATCGGCAGGAAGATTATTCTCCAGGCACTCGGTTTCTTGAATAAGCTGAAGAGAAGTGGTTATGGATCGATCGGGGTTTCAATCAATGTCTCGGCCATCCAGTTATTGAGGGACGGTTTCACAGATAGCCTTCTTGAGATGATAGAGCAAACTCAGGTCCTTCCTAAGAATGTTGGACTCGAGATCACCGAGTCGGTATTTGCCTCGAATCACGAGAAAATAAACCGTATTCTTGGCAAACTGAGTGATATAGGGATTCATACAGCCATAGACGACTTTGGGATCGGATACTCCTCTTTTGCAAGGGAAAGAGATCTAAACGTGAACTGTCTCAAGATAGACAAATCCTTCATAGATAGGCTGCAGTATCTCGAGAGCGATGATGCCATCACCAGTGACATCATTTCGATGGCACATAAGCTAGGTCATTTTACTATAGCTGAAGGGGTAGAACACGAAAGGCAGAAAGAGTATCTGGAGAAATGGGGTTGCGATAGAATACAGGGACATTTGATCAGCAAACCACTGGACGAAGAAGACGCAATTAAATTCCTGGAGAAATACAATCGCCAGTAAAGATCGCCTTAATCGTGGATCTCGCGGGTGGTAGGTCAGGAGCATATAGCAAGAGCTTGACACAATCCTCAAGAAGCAAATTGAAGCAATATGATCAGAGCCACTCACTTTGTCATCCTGTAGAGCCTGCCCCAATGAGCCTGCCCTGATATGCATTTGTTCAGGGCTCCTGTTTGGGGCTCCTGTTTGGGGGCTCCTGTTCAGGATCTGGTCTTGAAGTACCGA
>NZ_DJHG01000138.1:0-4552 GCF_002432955.1 Mesotoga sp. UBA5825
TCTTCGCCTTCTTGGCACACTCTGGTCAGATCTCTCATGGAGACCTAGAGTGCCGAACTCTAGGTCTTTCTTCGATACTGTAAGGCTTCAGCAATGTGCCTGGCCTTAACTTCACTTTCTTCGAGATCGGCTATAGTAAGTGCTACTTTAAGAACTCTATCAATGGCCCTTGCAGTTAATTTCATCTTTTCCACGGCTGCCGAAAGAAGTGATCTCGATGCTGAGTCTAGCGGCACGTATTCTTTCAGTAAGGCATGACTGAGCTGACTATTCGAGAATATGCTCATTTCTTCATATCTTTTCGACTGTCTCTTCCTTGCCGTAATAACTCTCTTTCGAACTTCGTCAGAGCTTTCTGCCGTTGAGTTTTCCATATACTTATCGAAATCGAGTCTTGGCATGTCAACGAAGATATCTATCCTATCTTCCATTGGACCCGAGATCTTCCTATTATATCTTTGAATGTCATACCAAGAACATGTGCACTCTCTTGTTTTGTCCCCGTACCATCCGCAAGGACACGGGTTTTGGGCAGCTATGAGCATGAATCTGGCAGGATAAGTGGCTGTCAGTTTTGCTCTTGCAACAGTAATTACTCCATCCTCCAGCGGTTGTCTGAGAGCCTCGATTACATCTCTTCTGAACTCCGGAAACTCGTCCATGAATAAGACACCGTTGTGGGCAAGACTAATTTCACCCGGTCTAGCATCATTTCCACCACCAACGATAGATGTTGTCGACGCGGTATGGTGAGGAGACCTGAATGGTCTCTCTTTTATCAGCCCTCTTTCACCCAGCAGTCCAGCAACACTGTAAATCATTGTGGTCTCAANNCGGGCAAGCATTGTTTTTCCACATCCCGGGGACCCTCGAAGGGAAATGTTGTGCCCTCCTGCCGCGGCGACTTCAGAAGCCCTCTTAGCAAACTCCTGTCCCTTTATCTCAGACATGTCCGGCCCATTCATACTTCCCAATTCGGGCTGCGAATAGACGACGGGTTTTTTCTCCACGTGTCCGTTCAAAAAGCCAACCAAATCGTTCAAACTATCCGCCGTGAAAATCGTAAGGTTGTTCACTATTGTAGCTTCCTGCCTGTTTGGAGCAGGAAGCACAACTCTTAGACCATTTGCCCTGCTGGAAAGCGAAAGCAGAATTGGCAAGACGCCTCTTACTCGCCTAAGGCTTCCGTCAAGACCCAGTTCTCCAAAGAAAATGTAATCGGAAAGATCGGTTTTGATTTTCGAAGTTGCCTTAAGCAACCCCACCGCTATAGGAAGATCGAGATAAGATCCCTCCTTTTTCACATCGCTCGGAGCTAGGTTGACCGTTATTCGACCGTTGGGTAGCTCTATCCCCGAGTTCTTGACGGCACTCTTAACTCTCTTCTTGCTCTCCTTAATTACGGTGTCTCCAAGACCTACGATATCCATCTCCTGGATTACTGCCCTGCTGTCAATATCCAGCTCAACGAGAACATCCAAAACGTTAAGACCCATGGTTGTAATCGTTCTAACTCTTGAATAGCGCATCTCATAACCTCCTATCATATATGAAATTATATCAATCAAGAGGCGAAGAGGTGATATACTTGAAATGAGGCATGGTCGAGGTGTGCATATGAAGAATACACATCGTATTAGTGTAAGAGCTTTGGTCATAAAAGACGAATCTGTTCTTCTTGTTCGTCATGAGCATCGCGACAGACCTCCCTTCTGGTGTTTCCCCGGCGGACTTGTTGAACCAGGCGAAGATCTTTTTACTGCAATCAAGAGAGAGATAAGGGAAGAGACTTATCTTGAAGTCTTTCCTAAATCGGTTGTTGCACTACAGGAATTCAAAAGAGAAAGCCTTCTGGAGGTGATATTTTCCTGCGATTACGTCTCGGGAAGGACCAACCTGGGATCAGATCCAGATAACTCGGGAGTTCCAACGTTGGTTGAAGTCAAATGGGTGGAAATTGGAGAGATTGAGAAGTACAGAGTACTTCCGATTTGGCTTTCTTCACGTCTCAAGACAGAATGGAATTCTCTGAGTTCAGTACAGTTATATGAGGTAGCGAGCAAACACCAGCTCAAGACAGGGAGTCCTGATTCCAGCGTACTGTAACGGCCTTTGGTATGTGATAACATGAAGTAACGCAATTTGGTAGCATCACGCGAGAGGAGGGTTATCATGGATTACAACATCTACTCTAAAGACGTAACTGTTACAGACTCCATGAAAGACTACATCGACAAGAGGTTCTCAAAAGTGTCGAAAGTTGTCAACGAGGAGAAGCTGATCTCGATGGATCTCAGGCTCTCGAAGGAAAGGGCGTTCTACAAGGTCGAGGCGACCGCCCATCTGCCGGGCGTTATGGTCCGCGTGGAGGAAAAGGGCAGCGACTTCTATACAGTAGTGGATTCGGCATCTGATGCCTTTGAGAGAAGAATAAAGAGATTCAAAGAGAGAACTCGCCACAAGCACAAAAACGGCCTTAAGGAAAACCTCGATTCAATTCCCTCCAGGTTCGAAGAAGATCAATCCACAGTAATTACAAGACGTAAGAGGTTCACTATCAAGCCGATGACTGAGGATGAGGCCGTTCTTCAGATGGAAATGCTTGGCCACACCTTTTTTGTCTACAGGAATATCGATACTGATGAAGTCAATGTTCTCTATACTAGAAAGAACGGATCTATCGGTATTATTGAAATGAACGAATAGCGGACGGCCACCAGAAGGTGGCCCGCTTTCTTAATCTTCACGTGAGATGATTATTATGGTAGAATTCGAAATCTAGTTCTGTCTATAGAAATGAAAGGGTGGTGGCAAGAATACAGAATAACAGAACGCAGACTATTGTCTTCAGTCGAATTGAGGACGAAGTCAGGATCGCTTCTCTGGACGGCGATCAGCTGGAAGAGATTTTTTTCGAAGACATGGACAGCGAAAGTGTAACTGGAAACATCTATCTTGGCAAGGTAGAGAATGTTGTTCCCAGCCTTGAAGCGGCTTTTGTGAATATTGGGATTGGAAGGAACGCATTTCTTAGATTCAAAGATGCTTCCGGACAACAGAAACTGGAGAAGAACAACAAAGTTCTAGTCCAGGTCAGCAAAGATCCCATCGGTTCGAAAGGGCCTCAGATTACCCTTAAGGTTAGCATACCAGGCAGAAGCCTTGTTTATACACCGTTTTCGAAGCATATTGGAATATCGAAGAAGATCGCGGATCAGCAGGAAAGGAATAGGCTCACCGCGGTTGCGAAGTCAGTTCTTGAAAACAAAGAAGGTGTGATCTTCCGTACCGCCGCTTTCGGTGTGGGTGAGGAAACAATAAAGGAAGAGCTTGAAAGTCTGCGTGAAAACTGGAACAAGATAAACGAGACATTTAGAAGAAGCAGAAAACCGAAGATTCTCTATGAGGAACCTTCCTTTGTAGAGTATATTCTCAGAGAGAGACTAACCGAAAATACAAAGGAGATAGTGGTCGATTCAGAGGAACTCTGGCACGATGTGGTCGCCGGCATCAGCAAATTCAAGTCCGGTTTCAAACCGGTCGTGAGGTATGTTGAAGGCGATGCCTTTGCGTCTGAAGAAGTGTACGAGAAAATGAAGATCCTCTATACCAGAATGGTATCCCTACCCGCGGGAGGAAACATATACATAGACAGAACAGAAGCTATGACGGTAATCGATGTGAACTCTGCAAGCAGTATCTCCGGCAACGATGTGTCGGAAACTTCATTGAACACGAACCTAGAGGCCGCTTCAGAGATTGCGAGACAGCTGAGATTGAGAAACATTGGCGGAATAGTCGTTATAGACTTTATTGATATGAAGAACGATGAAGATAGGCAGAAAGTGATATCGAGTCTCACAGCTGAATTTAAGAAGGACAAGGCGAGAACTATGATAATGGGATTCACGAGACTTGGATTGCTGGAAATGACAAGGAAGCGATCGACAGCTGCAATTGGGTCCAAGTTATATTCCTCATGCCCGATTTGCAAGGGAACGGGAAGGATCGAGTCTCCCAGGGCAGTTTATCAGCGGCTGCTTAAGGATCTATCGAGGGGTTTTCAGGACGAATCGTTGACCAGCGCCTCCATTCAGGTTTATCAAAACATGTCTGGAATCCTAACTCCAGAAAACCAGAAGAACCTTGTCAAGACGCTGAAAAGAGAGATTTCGGTGGGCTTCACCTGGCCAATTCCGACCTCTTATGAAATCAAATTCGTGAAGAAGCAAGAAAAACCGAAGAAACCCAAGACTAAGGCAAAAAGGGAGTCGAAATGACTCCCTTTACCTATCTGGTGGATGCGACAGGGATTGAACCTGTGGCCTCTTCCGTGTGAAGGAAGCGCTCTTCCGCTGAGCTACGCATCCGTACAGCAATTCTATCATCGGTAGGGTACAGTGTCAAGGTTTGACGATTAGTTACGTGATGACAGGTAGCGGCAAAGTGAAAACGGTTGACCGTTAACCGAGGGAAAAACCTGTTCTTCGTTCCAGAGCGAGGATCTGTTCTTCGTTCCTAGATCCGCTGTACGCTTAAGAACAAGGACCCG
>NZ_DJHG01000124.1:0-2504 GCF_002432955.1 Mesotoga sp. UBA5825
AGCTGAAGGAATCGGCACAAAAGGAGACCATCGATATAGAGCGACTGTCGAGCTGATCGAAGGAACCGAAGAGAGATTTGTGACTTTCTACAATCTCGGAAAGTCTGAGGAGTACCTGAAGTTTGTTCTTGCAGTTGTGGTCTTTTCCTCGTTATCCATCTTGTTAGCCGTAAGCCTCATTGGAACAATATTCACGAGAAAACTGATAAGACCTTTTGAAGAGGCCGGCAATCAAATGGAGCTAATCAGCAGAACGGGGCTGAAGGATGCCAGAATTTCCCTAAGAAAGAGTGGAGACGAAGTTTCAAAGCTTGAAAGTGAAATCAATAAGGCGCTGAGCAGAATCGAGCAGTTGATAAACGATGCGAAGCAGTTCTCTTCAAGAATCGCTCACGAATTGAGAACACCCCTCGCGGTAATGAAATCGAATCTTCAGCTCTCTTTGACCGGCAGTTCCTCAAAAGAGAGTATGCGCGAAGCCTTGAGAGAAACTCTTGAGGAAGTGGAAAAGCTCATAAGACTTTCTGAAGAGTATCTGCTTCTGTCACGCACAGAGATCTCAGTACCAATTGAGAAGAGAGAGATAGATCTCTCCCGACTTGTACTGGAGACTACCGAGAAGATCATGATCCTTCATCCCGACAAAGAGATTGAAATAGAGATCATCCCAGATATAGTGATCAGTGCCTCCGGATACATGATCGAACACGTGGTAATGAATCTTCTCGACAATGCCTGCAAGTATTCTACGGACGATTCTGTAAAGATCAAACTTACCCGTGAAGAGGAATTCTCTCTGCTATCTGTTTCCAACAAAGGCAAAGCCGTCGATTTCATGAGCCTTGATGAATCCGTGAAGGAAGTGCAGGCTCAGGGATATGGTCTCGGGCTGAGAGTGGTCTTGTCAATTTTGCGTGCGCACAATCTTAGGCTCGATTACGAACATGAAGAGGGCATCAATAGATTCATGATCGAATTTCCCAGTGAGTCCTATTCCAAATAGCATGAGACACGGCCTGGAAGCCGGGCGATTCGTTGTCTGCATCCAGTCACAGGCTCGAGTTTGAAAGTAGTCTGGTAAGATCGAGTATCACTGACAGCCGGAGGAAGAAAATGAAGCTAAATGATTTCAAACTGGAAGTTTACTTTGAAAAGCACGAGTTCGACGCACCCTACCTTCTTGCCCAGTCGGACTGTGAAGCCATGACGATCGGCGAGTTGCTGGAAATGGACGGCGAACCCCCCTCGAAGTTCATGGATACGTGGCTCGGTTACACAGAAGTTCCCGGCAATCGCGATTTGAGGGCGCAAATTGCAGGGCTTTACTCGACCGTCGAAATGGAAGAGGTTATAGTTCACTCAGGCGCGGAAGAGGCGATCTTCAACTTCATGAATGCTTTTCTTCAGAAAGGCGACCATGTGATCTGCCAGTTTCCGGTTTATCAGTCCCTGTACGAAGTTGCGAATGCAATCGGATGTGAAGTGACCCGCTGGGAACTGAGAAGAAGTGGGGAAGAATGGAGCTTTGATGTAGATGAACTGAAGGATCTTGTTCGCCCGGAGACTAAATTAGTAGTGATAAACAATCCTAATAACCCGACCGGATACCTTATTTCGAACGGAGATCTGATGAAGATCGCTTCCTTCACCGAAGAAAGGGGGATTTTCGTTTTTTCCGACGAGGTCTACAGAGGGCTTGAGCTTGATCAATCTATAGAAAAGCAGAAGTCCTTTGCGGACATTTCCGGCAACTCTCTTGCGCTGGGTGTAATGTCGAAATCATACGGATTGGCCGGCTTGAGAATAGGCTGGGTTGTATCTCACATTAAAAGCGTCCTGGAATCAATGACTGGATTCAAACACTACACTACGATCTGCAACAGCGCTCCTTCGGAGTATCTTGCCTGGAAGGCCCTGTGTGTAGGAGATAAGATCCTGAAAAGGAACAGAGCGATAGTTGCTGAGAACTGGGATCGAGCCGCCCTCTTCTTCGAGAAGCACTCATCGGTATTCAGAGTTTCGAGACCGAAGGCCGGGCCAATTGCCTTTGTAAGGTTTCTTGGAGGAGACGTTGATCGCTTCTGCTCCGAGCTCCTTGATAATTCCGGAGTTCTGCTTCTTCCCGGATCGATGTATGATTACGAAGGCGGCTACTTCAGGATGGGATTCGGCCGAAAGAGCTTCGCTGAAGGTTTGGACCGGCTGGATGAGTTTCTGGATTCATCCAATATATGATTACTCTTTGCGACGACTCACTGTAGTTGATATGTGAATAATAGATTCCGATCGACAAAACCAAAGGGATTGCAGATTCCCGGGTGAGATTCCTTAACCTGCCGTCAACAGCAAGACCGGTTGACTTTAACAATTTCTCGTGGTAGAATTGTTATTGAAGACGCTTTCAGAGCGTCTTTTTTCTTTTGTAATTGCAATTGAACCTTTGATCTCCGAACCGAGAGGAGAGTCACGAAGTGGCGGAGGGTGTCTGTTTCAAAGAAGAGCAT
>NZ_DJHG01000042.1:0-14060 GCF_002432955.1 Mesotoga sp. UBA5825
TACTGCATTGTGTCGTATATCGCCAATCCGGAAGTTATCGAACCACCCGGGGTGTTTATGTATAGACTTATGTCCTTTTCGGGGTCTTGAGATTCAAGGAAGAGGAGTTGAGCCACGACTATATTTGAAACTTCATCATCGATGGGCCACCCGAGAAACACTATTCTTTCTGAAAGCAGTTTAGTGTAAATATCAAAGATTCTTTCACCCCTCCCTCTGTCTTCAACTACGTAAGGGACGAAAGGTGCCATGTTTATGTCCATAAAGCCTCCTAATTATTGAAGAGTTTTTCTATAATTCTCTTTGGCGGAAGAAAGGAGAAAATTACGTGACCGCTGTCTGTTATCAATACGGCCTTCGTTCTCTTTCCGAAAGTCAGGTTGACGATCTTGCCTGTCTCCATGCCGAGCTGCTTAAGACGACGAACAGCTGAGCTTTCGATAGGAAGAACGGCGAGAATCCTATCCCTTACAACAAAGGACTCGAAACCGACGTTGACAACGTGATCCACTTCTACTTTCCTCCTTTCAATAACAATGTTATTATAACATAATGGAGATACGGCGGAGGTGTTCCAGTGCTAGCTAACGATCAGGAAAGTCTCGTTGACACGGGGCGCATATACGTTAAGGCAGGAGATGGAGGAAATGGTTCAGTTTCCTTCAGAAGAGAGAAGTACATACCCTTTGGAGGTCCTGACGGCGGCGATGGCGGCAGGGGTGGCCATGTCTTTCTCAGATCGACCAATTCAATAAACACGCTCTATGAATTCAAACGCAAGAAGAAATTCATCGCTCAAAGCGGGGAGAGCGGTCACGGTTCAAATATGGCCGGAAAGAAGGGAAAGGATCTGGTTATAAGAGTGCCCGTTGGGACGATTGCATATGACGCGGAGAGTGGAGAGATCATTGCCGACCTTTGCAATCCCGGTCAAATCGTTGCGATTGCCAGAGGCGGAAAGGGTGGAAGGGGCAATGCGAGGTTCGTCTCTTCAACGAATCAGGCGCCCAAGGCAGCAGAAAACGGTGAACCTGGAGAGGAACTCTTTGTTCGGCTGGAGCTGAAGATTCTGGCTGATGTTGCACTGGTCGGGTTCCCAAACGTCGGAAAATCGACGCTCATTTCCGTTATGTCGAATGCTAGACCGAAGATAGCAAATTATCACTTTACAACCCTCTCGCCCAATCTCGGAGTTGTCATGGCAAATGACGAACAGGGATACATAGTGGCAGACGTTCCGGGTTTAATCAAAGGAGCACATCAGGGTGTCGGTCTCGGCCACAGCTTTTTGAGGCACATTGAGAGATGCAAGACTATAGTTCATCTCCTGGACATCTCTGAGAGCGAGGGAAGAGACTTCCTTCAGGATTATGACGATATTCGGTACGAGCTTGAATTCTACAAGAAGGAGCTGGCCGATAAGCCCGAGATAGTAGTTGCAAACAAGTGCGATCTTCTTCCTCAAGAAGAACGTGAAAACAAGCTGGAGATATTCAGGAAGAAGATCGGCAAAGATATTATTCCAATCTCGGCTGCTACTCGCGAGGGAGTCAATGCGTTGAAAGAGACGATCTGGAAAAACGTTGAAAGCGATCATTCCTACTTGTCGTCGATGAAGGTTGAAGAAGAGCTTCCATTGCCCCAGGTCGAACCGGTTGTGCTTACCGCTCCCTATCCGGAAGACTTCAGAGTTGAGAAAGATTCTGAAGGCAGATATGTTGTTCTTGGACCGGCCGTTGATTTCTACACGAGAAAAATCAGAGCTTTCAAATACAGGGACCGTTTCATAATGGACAAGCTGGAAAAGGGAGGACTCTCTTCAAAACTTAGGAATGCGGGGATTGAGGAAGGAGACACTGTAGTTATTGATGACAAAGAATATGTGTTCAAAGATTAAGATAGGCATCTTCGGAGGTTCTTTCGACCCGGTTCATATGGGACATGTGGCTGTAGCGACCCGGGCGATCGAGAAACTACGGCTTGAGAAGCTTTATGTTATTCCAGCGTACATTCCTCCTCACAAAGTTTCCAGCACGGTTGCACCATACGACCTGAGAAGATCTTGGCTCAAGAAGGTTTTCTGTGAAGTCGAGCAAGCGTGTGTGTCTGATTATGAAAGAGAAAGGGGAGGAATCTCTTATTCACTCTTCACGGTCAGGCACTTCGCAGAGGTTCACGGCTGTAAACCGTTTCTCGTTATCGGCGAGGACAGCTTAGTTACTCTGGAGAGTTGGTATGAATACAAAGCTCTACTGAACGAAGCGACAATAGTGGTTTATCCGAGAAGTGAAGGCAGTGTGGACTTGCCCTCCGTCGAGAAAGTTGTCTGGCTGGACGCACCTCGTTTCGACTTATCGTCGACTGAGATTCGGAAGAAGATTTTGGAAGGCAAGTCGATTGAAGGGTTGGTTCCCGATTCAATACTGGACGAGGTAACGACTTACTATGGATAAGCAAATCGGTCTCTCTCCCATGGCTGGATATACAGATGAGGTAATGAGGCAGCTTTCGCTCGAATGGGGAGCGGATTTTGTTTTCAGTGAGATGATTAGCGTAGAAGGTGTCCTAAGGGGATCGGGAAAAACAGACGAGATAATCCCGTCAGCCCCTACGAGAATACAGCTCTTTGGTTCATGCGTATCGAGAATGGCGAAGGCAGCCGCCCGGCTTAACGGCATAGCGACCTGGATCGATATTAACGCCGGCTGTCCTGTAAGAAAAGTAACGAGAAGAGGGGCAGGGAGCGCCTTGCTAAGAACACCTGAAAAAATCGCTGAGATGATTGTCGCCCTGAAAGAGACGGTCGATATTCCTGTTTCAGTCAAGATAAGACTCGGCATCGAAAACATCGAAACGGAAGCGATCATCTACCCGATATTGAAAGCAAAACCCAAAGCGGTCTTCATTCACGGCAGAACCGTATCGCAAGGCTATTCGGGGGCAGCAAATTGGAAAGAGATCGAGCGTCTCACCCAGATTCTTCATTCGGAAGGCATTCTCTCTTACGGTTCTGGCGATATGTATAGCCCTGAGGCGATCGCAAAGGCTTTGAGACAGTATTCGGTAGATGGCGTTGTCGTTGCGAGAGGAGCGATCGGCAATCCCTGGATCTTCAGACAGGCGAGAGACCTCATTGAGTTTGGCTCATACGATAATCTCACGCTTCCCGAAAGACTCAATTACTTTCTTATACACTTTGGAAGGCTTGCCGAGGCTGTTGGTGAAGAACAAGCCGTCAGAGATCTTAGGAGATCATTTGCAGGTTACACACGGAACATAAGGCATGCATCGAATCTCAGAAGTGAATACATGAAGTGCAACTCTCTCTCAGAAGTCAAGGAACTTTTCAGAAATTACATTCCAGAGCGGCAACTTTCCAAATATTGACTCCTTATTCAAGAAATTCAAATGCTTATTGTGTTTCAAGATCCGCTTAGCACCGCACGCTGCCCGCTTGCAAAGTCGGGATAAGGAGAATTTCACGAGGCAGTGGAGGTTTTCGCCTATGATGGGGCCACTTGCCCGGGAAGATGAATTCAAGGCATTCCTGTCGCGTTAAGTTCTAGAAATGGCGATACTCACTTACTGTCCGTTTTGAGAAAGCGAGAAGAACTCGGCGGTGAATACGGGTTGGCTGGAATGCGGCCCAAAGTCATCTGTGCTCTGTATTCGATCTGCCTGATAAAGGACTCCCTTGTTCTTAAGCAGCTGTTGTTAGTTTCTCGCTTCTAAACTTCAGCTCGGCTACGAGCATTTCGTTTCCTCGGGTTGTCTAATCGATCTCTCACAACTGATCGTATGCCGGACATCTTCCGAAAGAGTGTTAGTTGTCGAATACAAGCTTTACTAACCTCCAAGGTATGATTTTTTCACAAGGTCGTTGTTAAGCAATTCCTCTCCTTTCCCTTCAAGGACGACCCGTCCCGTTTCAAGTACGTAGGCATAATCGGCCAGCTTCAGTGCACCGAGGGCATTCTGCTCGATCAGGAGAATCGTCTTACCCTCTTCGTGAACTTTTCGAATTACCTTGAATACTTCGCCGACTATTACTGGAGCGAGTCCAAGCGATGGCTCGTCGAGCATAAGAAGATCCGGTCTAGACATCAGCGCCCTGCCTATGGCAAGCATCTGCTGCTCACCACCCGAGAGAGTTCCGCCCTTTTGATCCTTTCTCTCTCTCAGTATTGGAAAGAGAGTGTTCACCCATTCAAGATCCCTTTCGATTTCTTCAGAGTCTTTTCTTTGAAATGCCCCAAGCATAAGGTTCTCGATCACCGTGAGGTTCGGAAAGATTCTTCTTCCCTCAGGGACCAGAGTCATTCCTGCCCTCACGATTTCATTTGTGGACTTGTTTGTAATACTCCTTGACTTGAAGACTATCTCGCCATCTTTCACTTTCTTGAGGCCGCAGATGCTTCTCAGAGTTGTCGATTTTCCGGCCCCGTTCGCACCGATAAGCGCGACGATCTTCCCTTCCTCAACGTTGAAAGAGATTCCCTTCAGAGCATGGATGCCTCCGTAATACACGTTTAAGTTCTCTACCCTAAGCATACAAATCACCCGTTCCGAGATAGGCGGTTATTACATCAGGATTGTTCTGAATTTCCTCTGGAAGCCCCTTTGCGATAGTGACGCCGTGATCAAGGACGATAATCCGCTCGCATATGGTCATGACAAGGCTCATGTCGTGTTCAATCAACAGAATCGTCTGCTGAAAGTCCTTTCGAATTCTAAGGATCAGAGCCGCCAGGGCAAGCGTCTCTTCCGGGTTCATCCCCGCGGCCGGCTCGTCCAGCAATAACACTCTCGGTTGCGTCGCTAGAGCTCTGGCAATTTCGAGTTTTCTCTGAAGGCCGTAGGGAAGAGATCCGGCCAGGTCTCGCTCATACTTGTCTAGGCCAAGTGTCTTGAGCAGGGCTCTTGCCTTGCCGCGCATCTGCACTTCTTCACTCCTGTATCCCGGCAGCCCAAAGACGGCAGAAATAACAGAGGACTTCAGGCGCAGGTGGCAGGCCGTAAGCACATTCTCCAGAACTGTCAGCTCTCCGAAGAGACGGATGTTTTGGAATGTTCTAGCGATACCGGCTGCGGCGATTCTATCTGTCTTCATTCCGGTGATGTCTTTTCCGTCGAGGAGAATCCTGCCTTCGCTTACGTAATATGTATTTGTTATTAGATTGAACACAGTTGTCTTTCCGGCTCCATTAGGTCCTATAAGTCCTACCAGCTCTCCCTCCTGAAGATCGAGATTAAAATCCGAGACCGCAGTGAGTCCGCCGAATCTCTTAGTTACTTGTTCAAGTTTAAGCAGACTCATCTGCATTCCTCCCTCTTGATCTGAATATCCATTCCCATGTGAACTCTTTGTGGCCAAAAAGGCCTCTTCTGAAGAAGATCACAGTAATTACGAGGATCAGAGCAAAGATCAGCATCCTCATGCCGGAAATCCCGGGTATCGTGAAGCCAAATATCGTCATGGGCGATTCCACGAACCTGAGCAGTTCCATCAAGAAGGCAACCGAAATGCCCATCACAACACTTCCGGTTATGCTTCCAAGCCCTCCTAGAAGGACAATCATAACAATTTGAAAGGTCAAGGAGATGTTGAAAGAATTCGGATCGATTGTCATCAGCAGACTGCCGAGTAGTCCGCCTCCAATTCCAGCGAAGAAAGCGCCGATGACGAAGGCCATAGTTTTGTGTTTGAAGAGATTCACTCCCATTGCTTCCGCCGCAACTTCATCCTCTCTTATTGACTTCAGCGCTCGACCGTAGCTACTGTCCACCAGCTTCTTTATGAAGAAGATCGTGAACAATGCCCAACCCCAGCTCCAGTAAAGATTTGTATAGGTGGGAAGTCCTTTCAGGCCCAGTGGTCCGTTAGTAACACTCTGGAGGTTGTTGAGTATTACGCGAATTATCTCTGCAAAGCCATAGGTTACTATGGCAAGATAATCTCCTCCGACTCGAAGGCACGGAGCTCCAACAGCGAAGCCCGCAATGGCCGCAACAGCACCGCCAACAAGTAGTGCAAAGAAGAAGGGAATCTCTATTTCGCTTAACGGCCATATTATCGGTTGTATGAAGAAGTTCATTGCCTTTAGAGATGGCGACATGTACAGTAACGCCGAGGCGTATGCGCCAAGAGCCATGAAACCCGCGTGGCCCAAAGAGAACTGACCGGTAAAGCCGTTTATAAGGTTGAGACTGACTCCCAGTATCACGTAGATAGCCGCAACATTCAAGATTCTCTTGATGAAAGCATCGATATAGTTCTCGGCAAGCCAGAGCAACATAATGAAGATCAGAAGACTAACTATGGTTAAGACCAACTTCATTCTGCGATCCATATAACTCACCTACTTGTCTTCTCGCCGAACAAACCCGTTGGCTTCACAAGAAGAATCATGACGAGAAGAACGAAGATTATAGCGTCTCTGTAACCTGCCGCCTCGGGGAAAAAGGCGACCAGCAGAATCGTAACCATGCCAAGCATTAATCCACCGACAAGAGCACCCACAATACTTCCAATTCCTCCGATTATCGCTGCAGTGAAGGCCCTCCAGCCAGGGAAGACTCCCATGAAAGGCCATATCTGTGGGTATCTGAGAGCCCAGAGAATTGCACTAAGTGCCGCGAGTGCCGAACCTATCGCAAATGTGAATGCGATTGTTCTGTCTACGTTTATTCCCATTAGCTTGGCTGTCTCAAAGTCTACAGATAGGGCTCTCATAGCCAATCCCATTTTCGTACGCTTGACCAGAAATGTTAGCAGAAGGAGTACTACTATTGAAACCACAATAGTAGTTATGGTTATCGCCTGAATTCTGACTCCACCGATAATGAATGTCCTGGTCAGTGATGGAGGCACATAGAAGGCCTTCTGCCTTCCGCCGAAGACAACCGTGGCAATGTTCTGGAGAAGAAAGGACATACCTATTGCAGCACAGAGCGATGAGATTCTTGGCGCGTCTCTCAATGGTCTATATGCAACACGCTCTATCCCGACTCCCAGCAAGATAGTCGCGATTATACCGAACAGAACCGCCAGCCACCAGGGCATCATGAACAAAGTGAAGCCGTAGAAGACAAAGAAGGTAGCCATCATGAATACATCTCCGTGAGCAAAGTTAACGAGCTTGACTACTCCATAGACGAGAGTGTAGCCGATAGCTATAAGTCCGAATATGAAACCCAATGAGATTCCGTTAACAAGGTGCTGCAAAAAAACGCTAGAGCTCATCCTGCCACCACCTTTAGCTTAGCTGCCGCCCTTAGTAAGGACGCAGGCATTGGCCTGCGTCCGATACCTCCGATACCTGGAAAATCAATGTCTTGGCCTCATCTATTGGACTGGTTTTACAACACTTACAAACTTGAAGACTCCATCCTCGACTTTTCTAACAATCGCATCCTTAACCGCGTCGCCGTTCTCGTCTATTGTTATGTACCCCGTCACTCCTTCGAAATTCACAGTTGCGCTCAGAGCGTTCTTAATATCCTCAGGAACAGCCGAATTCGCCCTGATAATAGCGTCTACAGCCAGCATGAACGCATCGTATCCCAGAGCGGAAAAGGCGCTCGGTTCGACTCCGTACTTGGCCTTGAAAGCTTCTATGAACTCGGCGGCTTTTGGCGTCGGTGCTACTGCTACGTCGAAGTGTGTGCTGAAGTAGCTGCCTTCGACGGCTGCACCGCCAACCTGCAGGAATTCGGGGACTTCCCAAGTATCTCCGCCCAAGAACTGAGANNCCAGTTCGCGAGCCTGCTTAATGATGAGCGCCGCCTCTCCATAAGAAGCAGCAGGTATGAAGATTACATCTGGGTTTTTACCCTGGGCGTATGCCAGTTGAGCAGTGAAGTCCTGGTCACCCGTCTGATAAGAGATGACACCGCTGATCGATTTGTTGTCTCCAGTAAGTGCCTTGAAGGAATTCTGGAAGTAGTGCGAGAGTCCAACCGAATAGTCTGAAGCGATGTCCTGAATGATCACAGCCGTCTTCGCGTTGAGTTCATCAACAGCGAATTTCGCCATTACGCTTCCCTGGAATGGGTCAATGAAACAGACCCTAAAAACATAAGGCTTCCCTAAAGTAACCAGCGGGTTGGTCGGTGAACATCCTATCATCGGTACCTTTGCAGCATTTGCCACTTCACTGCCGGGTATTGCAACGGCACTTCCGTAACTACCGATGATTACCGATGCCTTGTTGAACTGGATCAGCCTTGAGACGGCGTTTGATGCTTCCACCTTCTCACTCTTGTTGTCGACAAGAACCAGCTCGATCGGTCGGCCAAGAACTTCTTTTACCTGCTCGGCGGCGAGAGTAACGCCTTCCATGGTAAGCTGGCCTCCGGCTGCGTAAGGCCCAGTCATAGGTTCGAAGACGCCAATAACGATCGGGTCAACTGCAAACAACACAAATCCCAGAAGCAGAACTACGGCTAGAACGAGAATTTTCTTCACTTGCCTCACCTCCACAATTATGATCGTCTAGAGCCGAAGCTACCCCAGAATAATCAATAGTTACTCAAAGCACAGCTTAAGCATTAACATATTAGACTTGTCAGCTATGCAGAATGAGAGTAACAAATGGGTGCGAATCAAGACTGCAGCAGTGGGCTTCATCACAAACCGGTACCCGATCACTAACTCAGGACAGAGTAGGGCATGTAATACTCATTAGATTAAAATAAAACATAACACTGCACTACTCGAAATGATAATACCATGTGAAGTAATAATGGCCTCTTCTCAAAAAACGCCTTTATTGGTCAATTGGAGCGAAGAAACCTGATAATCGGTTTCTATCTATCTGGAAACCAAAGACAAGCAGTCACAGATCACTAACGTTTTTGTTATGAATCGAGTAAGATAAAGAATTGGGAGAGATTGTTCCGTACTCTTTTTTTGAAGACTGCCGGCAAATAGTTTCAACAGTCCCTGAACAGAGTTCACTATGATAATGATCGGTCTATTGTCCTTTGTGTTTTTGTCCGGCCTCTTCATGTGGAAGCCATGTTCTCTCATGTTTTCTATTCGGTACGCTATAAGAAGGATTAAACAAGTCGAGCGCCGTCAACATCATCAATTGGTTTTAGATGACCGGCGGTGAGTTTTCTGAAACCCAAACCTTAACTTACAATTGGAATGTAGAGTTTTGAATGAAAGGAGGGAATTTTGTTGGAATCGGATACTATGGTTGCAATATTGAAGGAAAGGCGGGAGCCGGGCCTGACGCTGAAAAGGGTTCCGGTCCCGCGTGAACTCGGTCCGCACGACGTACTTGTGAAGGTCAAGCGCGCTTCCATTTGCGGGACCGATCTTCATATTTACGACTGGGACAAATGGTCGCAGGAGAGAATCAGGCCGCCTCAGATAGGAGGGCATGAATTTACCGGAGAGGTCGTAGACATTGGCGGAGAGGTCTCATCAGTTTCTGTCGGGGATTCTGTAGTCTCGGAAACCCATATTCCTTGCCAGAAATGTCTTCAATGTAAGACCGGGAAGATGCATATCTGCAAAGACATGGAGATCCTCGGTGTTCATAGAGATGGGGTATTCGCAGAATATGTTAGGGTACCGGAAGTGGTTTTGTGGAAAGTCGATCCTTCGATTCCTCTGGAGTATGCATCGATTATGGAACCATTTGGAAACGCAATCCACACTGCGCTGGTAACGGATCTCACTGGAAAGAATGTCTTGATCACCGGTGCCGGACCGATAGGCGTTATGGCAGTTGCAGTGGCGAAGGTTTCCGGAGCGGCACAGGTTATTGTGACGGAGATAAAAGAGTTTAGAAAGGGCCTGGCAAGAAAGATGGGAGCTGACACAATAATCGATCCCACAAAGGAAGACGTCCCTTCGAGAGTCAGGTCGATAACCGAAGAAAACGGAGCAGATGTTTTTCTGGAGATGTCCGGCAATTCAACCGCCTTTGAGCAGGGACTTCGAAGTCTTACGAACGGAGGCGTTGTCTCGCTGCTAGGGGTCTTTCCAGGTGATGTGTCATTTGATATAAACGGCCTGTTCACTTTCAAGGGCTTAACTATGTACGGCATAACAGGAAGAAAGATGTTTGAGACCTGGCAGGTGGCGACTCAATTGCTCAAGAACAAGAGGATCGACCTTTCTCCGGTTGTCACACATATTCTTCCGGCCGAGAGATTCGAAGAGGGATTCGACGCGATGAAGAAGGGAATTTCTGGAAAAGTTGTCCTCGAATTCTGATTGGTTTTACGGAGGTGTTTAGATGTTTGACTTTAATGTACTCAAGCAGGAGATGGAAGAGCTAGAAGAAAAGGGTTTGCTGGTGAAGATCAGAACACTGGAATCTCCTCAGGGCGCCTGGCTGAATATCGAGGGGAAAAAGGTCCTCAACATGTGCTCAAACAACTATCTCGGGCTATGTTTTGATGAAGAGCTTAAGGAAGCCGCGATCGACGGTGTCAGAAAATGGGGTGTCGGGCCTGGAGCTGTAAGATCGATCGCCGGGACACTTCAATTGCACAATGACCTTGAAAAGGAGCTTGCGGCTTTCAAGAGAGTTGAATCTACACTAGTCGTCCAATCCGGTTTTAATGCAAACCAGGCGGTGATTGCCCCGATCGTATCCGAAGAAGATGCGATTCTCTCTGACGAACTTAACCACGCCAGCATAATCGATGGAGTAAGGCTTGCAAAGGCCAAAAGATATGTATGGAAACATAAAGATGTAAATGATCTGGAGACTCAACTGAAAAAGGCCGAGTCCGATGGGGCAAGGAGAAAGCTAGTAATAACTGACGGCGTCTTTTCGATGGACGGTGATCTTGCTCCGCTGCCTGCAATCGTCGAAAAGACGAACAAATACGGTGCGATTCTGATGGTTGACGATGCTCACGGCGAAGGCGTCCTTGGGAGCCACGGGAGAGGAATAGTCGACCACTTCGGATTGCATGAAAGCGTGGATATTGAAGTCGGAACTCTTTCTAAGGCCTTTGGTATAGTCGGAGGATTCGTTGCTGGCAAGAAGACTCTGATCGATTACCTGAAGCAGAAGGCGCGCCCGTTTCTCTTCAGTTCATCCCTCTCTCCGGCCGAAACCGCTGCGGCAATAGCGGCCGTCAGGAAACTCTCTTCATCCGATGAGTTGGTCAGGACTCTCTGGAATAACGCGGATTACTTCAAGGACCAGCTGAAAGCGTTGGGGTTTGATACGGGGCATACCGAGACACCCATAACTCCTGTGATGCTCTACGATGCAAAGCTTTCCGCAGCGTTTTCCAGGAGGCTCTTTGAAGAAGGGATATTCGCAAGTTCTATCGGTTTTCCTACTGTCCCGAAAGGAAAGGCAAGAATAAGAGTCATGATAAGTGCCGCTCACTCAAGAAAGGATCTCGATTTTGCGGTTTCAAAGTTCGAGATGATCGGGAAGGAACTCGCTGTCATAAAGTAAAAACCTTTCCTTCACCGAAACTGAATATAATGGTCTTGTTGCGGCGGCGGATGCCGCTGCTTTTCGTGGAGGTGTGGCCGTTGTTTATAGCCTTACTGATGCTAGCCGCAGGTTTTATTTTGCTGATCAAGGGAGCCGATTTTCTTATAGATGGATCTGTGGCGATTGCCAAGAATCTCGGGATTTCTGAATTGCTTATCGGACTGACTATTGTTGCTCTAGGAACTTCCGCGCCGGAGCTTGCGGTGAGCGTTCAGGCAGCCGTCAAGGGCTCCGGAATCGCTCTCGGTAACGTTCTCGGATCTAATATCGCCAACATCGCGCTAATCCTCGGAGTCGCGGCTTTCTTGACGCCTCTTGGCGTAAGCAAGACAACTATGAGCTATGAAATACCATTTGTGATATTGATCACTGTTGCAAGCGGAGCATTGATACTTGGAAATGGCAACGGTCTTCAGCGAAGCGACGGAATAGTGTTGACTACTTTCTTTGTCATCTTTATGATGTATGTGTTCGCAATGGCGAAGAGAGACAGAAAGATCTCCGACATTGTTGAAGTAGAAGGAAAGAGAGACATAGAGCTCTTTGAGAAGTATCCGGTACTTGCCTGGCTGGCAACTATCGGGGGAACGGCCGGTGTAATTATCGGAGGTAATCTTGTGGTTAACGGGGGATCGTCGATAGCTCGCGTTTTCGGAGTCAGCGATATGGTTATAGGAACGACTATTGTTGCCTTTGGGACGTCTCTTCCGGAGCTTGTAACCACTGTTGCGGCGGGGAAGAAGAACCGCAGTGATCTCGCCATAGGAAATGTGGTGGGATCGAATATCTTCAACTTGCTTCTTGTTCTGGGAGTTTCGGCAACGATATCGCCTATATTGGCCCACAGGTCTCTCGTTGTCGAAATCTCTTTTGCACTGGGACTCTCCATAGTTCTGCCGTTGCTTCTGCTCAGAACAAAAAGACTTGACAGGCCAAAAGGTGTTCTGCTGATGATTATCTACTGTGCATTCATCGTATCGACAATAATTAGCGGCTGATGAAGGGCTGCTGAGAGATTTACATACATGATGCGAGGTGCGACCAATCCCGACAACTGCAGACAAGACCAGAAGCGAGAAGACTCTCTAGGACGCTAGCCCTATATGAAGAAGATAGTGGAATTCCATGCGGAACTCGTGGTTCTCGATATCTCTATTTGTGTAGCAGGCAGTGTCGAACCCGGTCAGCTCGAATCCATACTTGAGGTAGAAAGAGATCGCGGGAAAGTTGCTGCTTTGAGTTTCCAGTACTAGACGTCTCAATCCCTTTTCTTCTATTTTGCGGTATTCATAAGTTCCGTGCCAACGCCTGTCCGTCTATACTCCTTCCAGACAAGGATGTCCCAGATACGGAGAGAATCGTTCCATTCTCGGAAAGAGCAAAAGCCCCAGCTCCTTACCGTTTTCGTGAGCGCTTAAACAATGGGCGACGCCTTGAATGGTTCTTTTATATTGTGGGCAAAGCCTTTTATGTATTGGGCTGAAAATCTCTTAACGGAGGTTTGAATCGTCCATATGCCGCTTTACGTTCTATTGAAAGGTCAAAGTATCTATCACTTGAATACTCATACCTTACAACTCTCCCGGAGAGTGATTAGGGATTGACTTCTCTTATTTCCATCTCTCCGCACTCCTCCCCATTTGCAAAATCTCTGGCCGGACAAAACGGAATTCATTTGACCATTAAGGACTTGCCAATCGTCGAAAGGTCAGTAGGGGAATACTCTTCTTCTATCCGTCGGCAGCGGCGGGTCTTCGATAGTGGCCTTTGCCAGTTCTGCAAAGTTCTTTATGAGCTTCCAGCCTGGCGGGTTACCGAGGAAACCTGCCTGGGTTTCCGGATGAAATTGAACGCTGTAGATCTCCTTTTCTTTGTGTTTGATCATTTGAATAGGGGTTACGTTCCCCCTAGCAAAGAGTTCGAATTGATCTGGAATCGAGGCGACGGCGTAGGCATGATTCTCCCATACGAGAAGGCTTCCGTCAAAGCCCTCGAGAACCCTGTCCTCTTTCACAAAACTTACTTCGTGCCAGCGGCGCTCCTCACTGTAATATAGAACGGAACCGTACACTCTCGAGACTATCTGATGACCCAGACAAATACCAAGTATCGGGACTTCGCCCCTCAGTATTATTTCTCCGCCCTGATAGACCTTATTGTTCCAGTCGATGTAGTTCCTCATTGAATCGCCGCCTGCAATAATAACGCCTGCGTATTCGTTTTCATCTTCGGGAAGCTCATCGTTGAATATCTTGAAGATCCTGTACCTGATACCCTGTTCCGCAAGCGAACGCTCTATCGGTGATAGCTTGGCTTCATATGCCGGGTCGTTCAGAAAGAGGGCAACGACTCCTCTATTATCGTACGAAGCAGTAAGCATAGTTGGAAAGGAACATGCAAAGATAACCAGTGCAAACAAACGTATAATTGACTGTGCAGTCTCTTCCTTCATTGACTCTTGACACCTCTCACAGCGAATGATAAACTACTATTTGTGCGATGCCGGGGTGGTGAAATTGGCAGACACGCATGATTCAGGTTCATGTGGGCATACCGCCTGTGCGGGTTCAAGTCCCGCCC
>NZ_DJHG01000042.1:14120-14380 GCF_002432955.1 Mesotoga sp. UBA5825
TCTTTTTTCTGGAATTACCGTGCAATTAGAACTTTTCATCGATAGTTCCTTCTATGAAAACCAATCTACTTATAGACCGGCCCTCTTAAATAGAAGTTCTCTTACACTTGAAAACTCCGTTCCAAAATAGCGATCCTCTCTGTGATCGGGAACGATGCCTGCAATCTCTTCAAACAGCTGCTCTATAACAGAACCGGACTTCCTGGGATGTCGAAACGACAGAGCTCTGAATGCGAGAAGCGCCTCAATAGAGATAAGGG
>NZ_DJHG01000042.1:14390-55006 GCF_002432955.1 Mesotoga sp. UBA5825
TCGACCAGAGTTTTCTTGCTCCCCAGGCTCCCATGCTCACATGGTCTTCCTGAAACCCGGATGTGGGAATCGAGTCGGCAGAGGCCGGATGCGCAAGGGTCTTGTTCTCTGAAGCCAGTGCGGCAGCCGTGTACTGCCAGATCATGTATCCGGAATTGAGACCTTCTTCTCCGTTTGTCAGAAAGGCGGGCAGATCATTTAGCTTTGGATTTACGAGTCTGTCTATTCTTCTCTCAATCATATTACCGAGGTCTGTAAGAGCTATTGAGAGGAAGTCTGCCACTAGAGCTACGGGCTCCCCGTGGAAGTTGCCTCCGGAAATCGCGTCCCCGTTTTCGAATATCAAAGGATTATCGGTCGCCGAGTTGATCTCGGTCTCAAGGACGGTTTCTGCGTATTCGATGGTATCCTTCACCGCTCCGTAAACCTGAGGGATAGTCCTGAGCGTGTATGCGTCCTGAACTCTATCGCAATCGAGATGAGAAGTCCTTATCTCACTTCCCTCGAGAGACTCTCTAAGCTTTTTCGCAACATATGTCTGACCGCGATGAGGTCTTGCTTTGTGAACTCTCTCGTCAAATGGAGAGGTACTGCCCATCAGCGCATCGACGGACATCGCAGCTACAAGGATAGCTTGATCGAGTAGCCTCGACGCAGTATAGGTTGAGCACCCGGCCAATCCGGCCATCAGGGCGGTTCCATTCAGAAGGCTGAGGCCTTCTTTGGCCTTCAAAACAAGCGGTTCAAGGCATTTGCTGGCAAGAGCCTGCGAGGAAGAAACGAGCTTTCCGTCAACGAGGCAGTCCCCCTCACCAATAAGCGTCATCGCTATATGTGCCAAAGGGGCAAGATCGCCGCTCGCTCCAACGGAACCCTTTGCCGGGACAATCGGTACGATTCCATTATTTAGCAGATCGAGAATTCTCTGAACCACACACTTTCTAACTCCTGAATAGCCCTTCAGGAGTGAATTGGCTCTAACCAACATTATCGCTCTGACATGTTCTTCTTTCAGTGGTTCGCCCACTCCGGCCGCGTGAGAGAGAACGATATTTCTCTGCAGTGCGTCCAGGTCTTCCGGGGAGATCCGATGATCGGCCATAACTCCAAATCCCGTATTCACGCCGTAAATCGTCTTCTTCATGCTATTCGTTTCCAGAGATTCTCTTCTTTCATCGAGGAGTTTGGCAGAGAGTTCATTGATTGAGCAGAACTCATTTCCGAATGCTACATTGTAGAGACCAGAGAGTGTCAAATGTTCTCCATCGATTTGCACCTACCCACCTCCAGAGAGAGTTATCAAAATTGAAGAGTATGTTCGATCTTTCATCATCAGGCAGTCTCCATCAGAAAAAGACTTACCACAATCGCTCTATCTAACCCACTCGAGGCCCGGAATTTCGACCTTCTTCTCGAGTATGCTGAAAAGCTTTGTGAAGAAGAGAACCACAACGAGATAAATAACGCCAACCACGAGATAGACTTCGAAAAACTGGAAGTTTCTAGAAGCTATGAACTTTGCCTGGGCCATAAGTTCCGGTGCTCCAACTATATAGGCTAGAGAGGTGTATTTCAGGAGGTATATGAACTCATTTGTCCACGCCGGGATAACTCTTCTAAACGCTTGGGGCATAATAATCTGCATTATCGCCTGCCACTTTGTCATTCCAAGGGATCTTGCGGCTTTCATCTGGTTCCCCGCAATGGACTGAATAGAGCCTCGCAAATACTCTGCTTGATAACATCCGCTGTTTATTGCGAAACCGATTATCGCCGCGGTGAAAGGCGTTAGGTTCATTCCAAGGGGCGGAAGGCCGTAGTACAGAATAAACAGCTGAACAAGCAGCGGAGTTCCCCTGATCACTTCAATAATCGCCGTAGAAATAGCATAGAAGAACTTGTTTCCATATACTCTTGCGATTGCAAGAATCACCCCAATTACAAAGCCTATGACCACGGCTATAAGAGTCATTTCCAGCGTTACGCCGAGCCCTTCAAGGAGTTTTGGCCAGTGGTTGACAACGATCTTCCAGATTCTCTCCAATTCATTCACTCCCCGTACAGCTCGTTGAGCTTAAAGAGGAATTCCTTTGTGCGAGGGTTCTTGGGGTTCTTGAACATCTCTTCCGGAGAACTCTGCTCGACTATGTGACCGTGCTCCATGAAGATGATCTCGTCCGAAACGGTTCTGGCAAATCCCATTTCGTGAGTGACTACCAGCATCGTCATGCCGCTTTCAGCCAGATTCTTCATGACTGAGAGGACCTCGCCGATCAGTTCTGGATCGAGTGCAGAAGTCGGTTCGTCGAAGAGGATAATCTTCGGTTGCATGGCAAGCGCACGTGCTATCCCGACTCTCTGCTTCTGACCGCCAGAGAGCTGAGCAGGATACAACTTCGCTTCCTTCTCGAGCCCAACTCTTTTCAGCTCCTCCATTGCAAGGTCCTTTGCTGCGCTCTTTTCCATCTTCTTGACTTTTGTCAGGCCGACCATAACGTTTCTGAGAGCTGTAAGATGATTGAACAAGCCGAAATCCTGGAACACAAACCCTATCTCCTGACGAATCTTGTTTATGTTCTTTGCAGAAGTGATCTCTTCATTTTCAAGCCAAATTCTGCCGTCGTTTGGAGAGACTAGCATGTTGATACAGGCCAGGAGAGTGCTCTTTCCGGTTCCGCTCGGGCCGATTATCACTTTGGTCTCTCCCTCTTTCATTTCGAAAGATACACCCTTAAGGACTTCATTATCGCCAAAGGATTTCTTCAGGTTCTCGACTCTTAGCACGACTTTATCGTTGGTCATCTTACCGTCTCCTTTATATCGAATCCGGGTACTGCAAGGCGTTTTTCCACGCTTCCCAAACTCTTGTTAATAACGATCGTAACGACGAAGTACATTGCGGCCACTGTGAGGTAGATCAACATGGGCTCATACTTCGTGGCAATAATGTATCCTCCCTGACGGAGAAGCTCTGTAACTCCTAGAGCGTATGCCAGCGAGGAGTCCTTCAGTACGATGGTGAACTCGTTTGTCCAGGGTGGAAGAGCGATCCTCACAGCCTGGGGAAGTACGACATTGATGAATCCATTAAAATTGGTCATTCCCAATGATCTCGCAGCTCTCATCTGAGTAGAACTTACGGAGTTTATAGCTCCCCTGAAGATCTGGGACTGATAGGCAGATGATCGGAAGCCAAGCCCGATTACGACCGCGGCAAAGGGAGAGAATCTTATTCCAATTCTAGGAAATCCGTAGAATATGAGAAAGAGGATCACAAGTTCAGGGATGCTCCGCAGAACCTTTTCGTAGACCGCGATGAATACCTTAAGCCATTTATTGCCGTACACTTGACCAAAAGAAATGGGGAGGGCCAGAATCAGGCCCAACCCCAGAGTTAGAAACGTTATTTGAAGTGTTACCCACAATCCTCTCAGAAGTGCGGGCAAAGAATCGACTATTAATCCGAGTTTATCTATGGCTACCTCCGCCCTTCAATCAGAAGTGCTTTAGATTAAGTTCGTTCAGTTTTCCGGATTCTTCGAGCCTGGAAATCCCTTCGTTGATAAGCTCAAGAAGCTCCTTGTTAGCCTTGTTTACTGCTATTCCGTAATCCTCGTAAGTCTTGATTATAGCCACGATTTTCACTGGTCTGACCTCAGCGAAGCTTTCAGCAACCGGTGCGTCCAGAACTATCGCATCTACATTCCTGTTTACAAGGTCAGTCATGGCGAGAACGTAAGTGTCGTACCTCTTGAAATCGCCTGTGAGGATCTTCGTTTCAACAAGATTTTCCTCTACCCAGATGTCTCCGGTCGTACCTGTCTGTACCCCTATGTTATGTTTGCCAAACAACACAGTGACGCTCATTTCGCTGTCTTCTCGAACGACTACGCTCTGATCTGCTGTCCAGTATGGCTTCGAGAAAGAGACAACCTCTTCTCTTTCATCTGTAATAGTCATTCCGGAGATAACGATATCGAGGTTTCCCGACACGAGCGCGGCAATAAGTGAATCAAAGCTCATATCTCTGATCTCGACTTCAAAGCCCATCTCCTCTGCAATAGCGTTGATTAGGTCGATGTCGAAGCCTACAAACACCCCGTTTTCCACAGACTCGAAAGGCGGAAAGTCAGCGCTCGTTCCGACAACGTATTTTGCTCCAAAGGCAAAGCCTCCCAAAATCACCAGAGCAAGCATTACTAGCAATGTTTTCTTCATGATACCCCTCCTTAAACTGAAGATGAATTGATTGTATATCCATTAGCTTTCAATACTGAGAACCTGACTTTCTTCTTGCGCTATGGGTTCAATACGAAATAGAACCACCGCAGTTGAAAATCGATCGCCCGGGCTTTCAAAATCCGTTTTCGAGCTCGACTGTTGTCATCAACGGGTACCGAAACGGTGCCGAAAATCAGAGTGCGCAGCGGATCGCTCATTGATATTATACTCTTTAGCAACACTTGAGCCAAAAAACAGCTGTTAATATAGAGATGGTGATTATCATGAAATTAGGTATAGCATTGAGCGGGGGTGTCGACAGTGCCGTCGCGGCCGCTCGGTTAATTAGACAGGGAAACGATGTAATTGGTTATCACATGATCGTTATTCCGGGCAGTTCACTCGATAACCCGGCTGTACAAGAGGCAAAAGGCGTTGCCGAACACCTCGGAATAGAGCTGGTGATCGTGGATCTAAGAGAAGAATTCGAATCGATTCTCGAATACTTTGTTTGTTCGTATATGAGGGGAGAGACGCCCAATCCGTGCGTGGTTTGCAACGATTCGATAAAATTCGGGTTGCTGCTGGAGAAAATGAGCTCGTTTGGAGTTGAAAAGATAGCGACCGGCCATTACGCGAGATTGGTCGCGCACGATAATGAGTTATTCATTGCGAGAGCTCTTGATAATTCAAAGGATCAGTCGTATTTCCTCTCGCGAATCAGGAAGAGCAAGCTCGGGAGAATTCTCTTCCCTCTAGGCGACACGACAAAAGTGGAAGTGAGGCAAGAAGCCAGTCGGCTTTCTCTTCCCGTTCATTCAAAGAAGGACTCTCAGGAGATTTGTTTCATACCTCACGGGGATTACAGAAGCTTTCTCAAGTCTCGTGGCGTGAAGGATGAACCGGGGCCTATTGAGGATGAAATGGGTAATCTTCTGGGAAGACACACCGGGCTTTTCGGCTATACGATTGGGCAGCGAAAGGGGATCGGCATTTCGAGCGAGGGACGCTATTACGTGAAGAGGCTCGATACTGATAAGAACAGGCTTGTCCTCTCACAGAGGGAGAGATTAGTGTCCTACTCTCTCACGGGAAGAGATCTTAATTGGTTTGTTGATCCGGCTGAAGCGTTTGATTGCGAGTGCAAGATTCGGAGCTCGATGAGGTCCGTTTCTGCAAGAGTATTCTTAATCGGTGACGATAGAGTCAGGGTAGACTTCCCCGAAGGAGTTTGGGCGGTTACACCGGGACAGCTTGCGGTATTCTATGTCGATGATTTAGTAGCCGGCAGCGCCTTTATTGAAGGAAATAGCGTTCTTGAAAGTGAAGACGACACGTGATAGAATTCTCGAGACAGGAAGTAGTTCAGTTGGTAGAACGCTGGTTTCGGGAACCAGAGGTCCGGGGTTCAAGTCCCCGCTTCCTGACCAGAGCAGGCCCATCGGGGTCTGTTTCTTTTTTGTGAGGACCAGGGGCAATCTCCTTACTCTCCAGATGATCGTTTGTTTGAGTTGATCTGCTAGAATGTTCTTACAGAGAGTAGTTCTCTTTGTCTTCTCCTCTGATCGATCGATCTGGAGGTGGAACAAATGAAAAGGATAGTGTTCCTATTTCTGTTATTCTCTCTTCTCTTAACCCCAACTGCTTATTCGAGAACACTTGAATTCAAAAGCTGGCAAATATGGGATTTCAGCTACAACGGCATTCATCAGGTTTGTTGCTCTGTCAGCGCCAAAGACGGCGATGTTCCGGTTACGGGACTCTCAATCGAAGACTTCGCAATAACCGAGACTCTCGTTGACGAGTTTGGGAATGTCTTGTCAAAAGCCGAAATTGCTCCGTATCAGAGAGAAGACCAGTTTGGTGGCATCGGATTCTGGGAAAGATCAGTATCTTCCTCGAAAATCGACCTGGTCTTCCTGATCGATAAGACGGGCTCAATGGCGGGTCAAATCGAGTCGATCAAGTCAGAACTGAAGGAATTCGTGAATCGACTCGAAGACGATTCATGTGATTTCAGGGTGGCGGTTTTGCTCTTTGAAGCATCGTCACTGGAAGAGCCTGGAAGAAAATCACCGGACCATCCGTTCCATGGAGTTATGGAAAGGGACGAACTCCTTCTCGCTATCGAGGAAATCGAAACGGCCGGCGAATGGCACATAAACACCTGGAGTTATGACGCAATACTCTTTGGCAGTCAGCTTGACTTCAGAGAAGATTCAAGGGCAGTTATCGTTGTGATTACCGGAAGTGCCGTAAAGCCCCTTGCTTCAGCTATGGGGATATAAGGCACAACCGATTAGAAAACTGAAGTTTTTCAATCGGCTTAATTCTTCTATTGGTATTAGATAGTGTAATATGGTCTAGTACATGTATGAACACTAAATTTAAGTCGAACAACAATGTTGTACACTCTTGCAAGTACCATATAGTCTGGTGCCCTAAATATCGTAGGAAAGTTTTGGTTGGTGATGTAGAACTACGATTAGAGGAGTTGATTGTAAGTATCTGTGCCGAACGTCAAGCAGAAATCATCGAAATGGAAATCATGCCTGACCATGTTCACTTGCTTGTCGAAGTAGACCCGCAATATGGAGTCCATAAACTTATTAAAGCAATTAAAGGACATACTTCACGGATACTCAGGCAAGAATTTAAACACCTGACGACGAAATTGCCTACACTTTGGACAAACAGTTATTTTGCTGCTACAGTAGGCGGTGCGCCACTTTCCGCAATTAAACAGTATATCGAAAGCCAAAAAACTTCGCAAAGGGGGTGAAAAAGTGCAAATCACCGTCAAAATTAAATTAGAGCCGACTAGAGAACAGGATACTCTTCTTCAAGCAACAACTCAAGAAACTCCTATCCTGGAGTTCCCCCTTTTGGCAACGAACTCTCCTGGCTAAATTTCAGATCGTCTCAATCCGCTTCCAGACGAGGCAAGTGAACAACTGAAGTTATGTGGCCTCTCGCTTTGCTTTTTTTTGTTTCCTCCAAAGTGCCGTGGAGAGGTTCGCATCGATTCGATGGAGGCCCGCGTTATGTGGAGCTTTCGAAAACAGGCTTATATCGAGGTCCTTAAAGTTTCTTGGCAGTCCTAGTGTTCGTCTGAGCAAATGAACACGCCAAAGGCAGCTTACTGTTTTCGAGGAAGGTTCTGAGCTCAGACTATTGGTTCATGCCGGCGGAATTACTCCGATCGAAGTCAATGGAAGCGGTGCTTTGTGACAGTGACTCGATTCGGAGGTCTTTTCATATGCTAATATTTACAGAGGAGGGAGAAAATGAGAAGGACCTTAATTTTGATTGTCTTGCTTGCCGGAGTGTTTGTATGTGCAAGTTATTCGATTTCCGAATTGGAGAGATTTCACAAAGAAGACCCACAAAACATCGATCTTGCCATCGAGCTGGGAATTGCTTACCACGATGCCGGTCTGGAAGGTGACAAAGATTCCGTCACGAAGGCTATCAGAATCCTCGAAGATGTTCTCAAAAGAAGAGACCTGGGACTGGCCAGAGCTTATCTTGGGTCCTCATTCCTCCTCAGAGCGAGAGATGACTGGAACCCCTTTGGAAAGCTGTTGAATCTGAACCAGGGGATCGATCACCTGGATAGGGCAGTGGAAGGGAATCCTGACGATATCTTAATAAGAGTCATAAGGGCTAACGCTTACGCGAATATACCGGCTTTTTTCGGAAAGCTAGATGTAGCCATTTCTGATTTTGAGATCATAGTTCAGGTTTTAGCTGAGGAAGGCTTGAGTATAGAGATACAGCTGAACGCGAGGCTTAAGCTTGTTCAGCTTTATATGCGCAATGGCATGAACGATAAAGCTGCAACTCATTACGAGTGGTTGAAGGAAAACGCGCATGATTCTCAAGCAACGATTATGGCTGGTGAGGAGTTGGAAAGATGATTAGGGAAGTAGAAATCAAGAACCTGCCTTCAAGATTTGCGGAGATCTTCTCCGAATGTCTGGGAAGACCGGAGCAGTCCGAAGAAGTATTGAAGATGTATCGGGCTCCAGAGAGAAGACTCTTTGCTATGAGGCAGGGAGAAAGCATAGTTGCTGTAGCCGGTTTGAAGCTCCATGAGCTTGAAGAGCCCGAGCTTCTACATCTTGCTGTCAGGAAAGACAAGCGAAGGAGAGGCTTCGGCCGCACTCTCAGAAAGACAATGATAGATGCCTTTATCATAGATACTCTTGCAGTGTGGACAGACGAGGATGCCGTCGGTTTTTATGAGAAGATAGGATTCAATATTGTGAATGAAATCCAGACTCTGAATGGACTGGTTCGCTACAAACTCCGATTTTCTCGCGCTAAATCCCGTGGGAGGCAAGAAACGTGAAGATCCTATTCCTAAATAGACTTGACAGATACTGGGAAGGAAAAGTAGATGAGCTTGCGAGAGCATTTCCCGAACATTCTTTCATCTCGTACTCCAGCAACAGTGATCCGAAATCCCATATTTCCGATGCCGAGGTAATAGTAAAAGGGAATCTTTCGCAAGCCGACCTTGATAAGGCTAGAAATCTCAGAATGGTTGTGGTCCCTNNGGCGTTGATGGTCTGCCTCTTGAGCGGTTAAGAGAACGTGGCGTCATTGTTTCAAACACCCATGAGAATGCCGAGGTCGTTGCTGAAAGAGCCGTAGCTCTGGCCTTAGCTGTTACGGGAAGAGTGGTCGAACTTCATAACGATCTTGCTCAGGGAGTGTGGTTGGGTCGGCCATCCAATAAGGAGGCGACCTGGTACTCCATCATCGGGAAGCGGTGCTCTATTCTCGGCCTAGGCAGAATTGGGCAGGCGATAGCAAAACTGATCAGCGGCTTTGAATGCGAAATAACGGGATTCAAGAGAACGCCTGGCAGCGGGTTCCCTTACGTGAAGAGAATAACAGACGATATTTACGATGCCGTTCGAGCCGGAGATCTTGTATTCGTTGCTCTTCCGCTGACGAAAAAGACGGCAGGGATCATCGGTTCCGATCTGCTAAGTCAGATGAAGGACAAGTACCTGGTCAATGTGAGCAGGGGAAGAGTAATTGAGGAGCAGGCTCTGTATGATGCTCTGAAAAGCGGAACTCTCGCCGGCGCGGCAATAGATGCCTGGTACGAGTATCCCTCAAGTGATCGGCCCGCAACACTTCCATCGAGATATCCAATTCATAGATTTTCCAATGTCGTCATGTCACCGCACGTCGGAAGCTGGTCGGTGGAGAGTATGCAGTCAATGGTGAATGGCGCGTTAAAGAACATCGAGAGTTTTCTTCTTAAAGGAAAGCCGGAGGAAGAGATCGATCTTGACGAATTGTATTAGCCGCTTGAAGAAGTGAAGTCGCGGTCTCTTCAAAGAGCACGTTGTGGCTGAAGAGAAATCCTGTGTTAAAATCTGGTTGAGAAAGTTTTTCGAAGAGGGGTGTCCATAAGTGCCTTTGATGAGAGGTCCCAGCTTTGGTCTTTCCAAAAGATTGGTTGGCTTTGCTGCTAAACTATCCGGTCTTGCCGTCGTTGTTATTTCTGTCGTTCTGATTCTTCTTATGGGTGTTCTGCTTTCATTTGCCGAGATAGCCAGGGGAAGAAGGGAGTTTTCGGACAGGCTTTTGAGACAGGCAAGATTTGTCCACAGCGGTCTCAATTTGGACGAGCTTTCGAGGCTTTCAGGGAGCATAGATGATCTGGACAGGCCTGAATACTGGAGACTCAAGAGCCAGCTGGAGCAAGTAAGTGCGCTATTTCCTCAATACCGCTTCATCTACCTAATGGGACAGAAGGAATCTGGAGAATTGTTCTTTTTCATTGATTCCGAGCCTCCCGGTTTAGGTGACGAATCTCTTCCGGGAGATATATACGCCGATGCTACTGAGTACGATTTTGAAGTCTTCAGGGAGAAGAAGGCCAGAGTGCTGCCAGTAATTACTGACAGCTGGGGAACATGGGTATCGGTAATGGTTCCCGTAATTGATGAAAATTCAGGCAGACTCCTTGCCGTACTCGGGATAGACGTTGAAGCCAACGACTTCCGGAAAGGGATTTTATCATATGCGATTAAGCCCGTAGTTTTCTCTCTGGTTCTGATATTGATGGCGATACTTTCGGGATTCTTCATCATCCGCAAGGACAAGCTGCCACAAGAGAAGAAGGAAAAGAGAGTTCAGAGGTACCTTGAGGCTATCGCCTTTGCCGCATTTGGAGTCGCTGTCACCATCATGGTCTCATCTCTAGTTCATGACAGACAGGAGGCAGCGCGAAATGACGCCTTTGCAGATCTGGCCGCGACTCATGTAACTTCGCTTTCCAGGGCGATGAAGAATATTGAAGACTTTCAGGTCGAGGCTCTTGCCAGGTTCTTTGAGTCAAGCAGCTTTGTTTACAGGCAGGAGTTCTTGAACTACGTAGGTTCACTCTCGAAAAACAACGAACTGATTTCATGGTTCTGGATTGAGAGGGTTTCGCCGGGCGAGATAGAGTCGTTCGAAGAAAGTATCAGAAGTGAAGGCTTTCCGGACTTCTTCGTCTGGGAACCCGGTGAATCTGGCGGAAAGGAAAGAGTTCTGGATCGCGAGTCATATTACCCGATACAGTACATTGAGCCTCTAGAGAGCAACAGAAATCTGCTGGGGTTAGACCTGGGATCTCTCGAGTTGGTCGGGGAAGCAATTGAAAAGGCAGCTGCTTCAAAACTGATGTGGGCAAGCGATCCTGTCGTCGTTCCGACGGACGAAGAGAAAGGTCTCCACTTCTTTGTCTTCAGACCGATTGTCGAGGAGAGACCGCAGGGTCAAACTGGATTCGTAGGGGCTATCTTTCATTCACAAGCGTTTCACAGTGCCGTTCCGATTCTCCCCAGTAATGGAGATCCAACAGTTATTTTGGGGCTTTATCAGATCGACTCGGACGGAAATCCAGTACTGCTGTTTTCCTCGGCGCAGGAATCTGGTTTACATGTACATGAGTCTGCGGAGGCTTCCATATGGCACTATCCGGAAAATGAACAAAACATCGCCCTTCCGGTAATGCTGTTCGGGCGGCTTTTCGTTATTGTTGCCCATCCAGGGCCGGATTTCAGCGTCGTGTACCCCATGAACTACTGGATCTTCATCCTCGCGATCGGACTGACTGTAACTCTGTCGCTTGCGGTTCTGATCGGGTCACTGGGTAATAGAAGCTTCCATCTTGAAAGAGAAGTCGGAAAACGTACCGAAGAGCTAAGAGAGAGTCTGGAGACTGTTTCAAAAACGATGGAGGCATCGGTGAACGTTCTCGCTTCGGTCGTAGATCTCAGGGACCCTTATACCTCAGGTCATCAAAGGAGAGTCGCAGAGCTTTCTGTTGCAATCGGCAAAAAGCTGGGATTCGAAGAGAACAGGCTTACGGGACTGAGGCTTTCGGCGATGATTCATGATGTGGGAAAGATACAGGTTCCCGCGGAGATACTCAACACACCAAGAAAGCTGACCAATCTCGAGTTCGATTTGATCAAACTTCACCCGACGGCGGGATGTGAGCTTTTCAAAGATATCGAATTCCCCTGGCCGGTGGCAGACGCAATCTTGCAGCATCACGAGAGACTTGACGGAAGCGGTTATCCCGAAGGAATCTCGGGGGATCAGATTATTCTCGAGGCTAGAATAATAGCCGTTGCCGATGTTGTGGAAGCGATGGCGTCTCACAGACCGTATAGGTCTTCACTCGGTCTTCAGGCGGCGCTTGATGAGATCAGAAGCGGTAAGGGAAAGCTCTATGATGCAAGAGTCGTAGATGCCTGTCTCGAGCTGTTCGATGAAGGGTTTAACTTCACTGAATGATTTCAACTCCGCATTGGTGTAATGCATCATAATTAAATCTACTCAAGAGAGAGTGGTATCGACTTTTCAAGCCTGTATGTTAATATATGAGAGCTTGGCACTTATGAGATACTCGACTCTTAAATAATCACAAGCTTCTTCAGGAGAAAAAGATGGTAGATCTAGCTATCGCGCTCAGAGTGATAAGAATAAGACACTGGATAAAGAACCTGTTCGTTTTTGCTCCGCTGATATTCTCTTCGAGTCTTGTCGACCCAAACTCTCTTCTGAGAGCTACGCTGATCTTCGTTGCATTTTGCCTCGTTTCAAGCAGCGTCTATATTTTCAACGACATCAAAGACCGTGAAAGCGACATGCATCATGCCAGAAAGAAGAATAGGCCGATTGCTTCCGGTGAGATCAGTGTGAGAGATGCAGCAACAGTCGCAGCAGTGATGAGTGTTGTTGCGGTCCTGATTGCTCTCTTTCTTCCATACCTTGCTCTTGTTTTCCTACTTCTCTATGTTGTTGAGAATATCTTTTATACTCTGAAGGGCAAGGAGATCGTATTGATTGACGCCTTCTGCATATCTGCGGGATTCGTGATAAGAGTAATGGCAGGGGCTTACGCTATCGATGCAACTCCTACAGGATGGATAGTGGTTACAACCTTCTTTCTCTCGCTCTTTTTGGGTTTTGGAAAGAGGAGAAACGAGCTGCTTTCACTTAAAGAAGAAAGCAACAATCACCGAAAGGTTTTGAGCGTTTACGACGACAGATATCTAGACTACCTTATGGTTGCTACGGCCTCTGTTACTATCATCGCCTATACTCTCTACTGTCTTGATCCGGCGACGATTGTGAAATTCAGTACTGATAAGCTTGTCTACACTGTGCCTTTCGTAACCTATGGGATGTTTAGATACCTCCTTCTCCTTTTCAAGAATGGAGAGGGCGACCCGACGGAAGTCGTAACAAGAGACAGAGGAATAGCGGTTACCGTTGTTTTGTGGTTAGTATCTGTTATGCTGGCAATCTATCTGCCAATCTGGTTGTAAAGAGGGACGAATTATGAGTTTTACTGAGGCCATGATACTTGTCGTTGCAATAGTCTTCAACGCCGGAGCAAATGTCCTGTTGAAATACGGGATGCAAAATGCGCCTGACATAAACACCGTTGGACTTAAGGGGATGCTTATAAATTCAATCACAAACATCAGCGTCTGGCTGGGACTTTTCTCATTCGGAGTTGCCTTCATTTTCTACAGCGTAGTTCTGACGAAGATGAAACTGGGAGTTGCCTATCCGATAATGACGAGTGCCGGGTTCGCGATCGTTACCGTTGCGGCGGTTTTCCTGTTTGACGAAAGACTCAGCGCAATGAAGCTCATGGGAATAGCCGTCATTGCGGTAGGGATTTGGTTGGTTGCGATAGCGAAATAGCGGAGGTAGAAGATGAAAAAGACGAAAGTTGCGATTTTAAAGACTAGACCGGAGACTGTCCTGGATGACTATAGAAGGCTTGCAAAACTTGCCGGTATGAAAGAGGCTTTGGACGTAAGTGCCACGACAATCTTGAAGGACAACATTTCCTGGCATCTTCCAATGCCAGGCGCCAATAGCACGCCGTGGCAGCTAGAAGGCGTGGTGCTCGCACTGAAGGATGAAGGCATGAACGACATCGTTTCGGTAGAGAATAAGACTGTGGTTACGAGGCCGAAGTACGGAGAGAAACAGAACAAGTATGACATCGTCTATGAAAAATACAATATCCCCGTCCTGTATAACTTCGAACCGAAAGACATGTCATGGATTGAATATACGCCAAAAAGCAAACTGACGGTTCTGCCTAAGATCTTTCCCGAGGGAGTGAAGCTTCCTGACTACTTCTTCGGCAAAAACATAATTCAGCTTCCGACGATGAAGTGCCACATCTATACGACGACCACAGGCGCGATGAAAAACGCATTCGGCGGTCTCTTGAACGTGAAGAGGCATTACACTCATTCATGGATACATGAAACTCTGGTTGACTTGCTGAAGATACAGAAGGAGATTCACACAGGGTTGTTTGCCTTAATGGATGGAACGACTGCGGGAAACGGACCCGGTCCCAGAACACTGATCCCGGTGAAGGCAGACTACATACTCGCCAGTGAAGACCAGGTCGCTATTGACGCGGTTGCGGCGAAGATGATGGGCTTCAATCCGATGGACTTGAAATACATAAGGCTGGCCGATGAAGAGGGCCTTGGGAACGGCAGGCCTGAGAACATAGAGTTGGTCGGGGACGATGTGTCTGGAGTGAACCTGCAATTCCATGTGGGAGACAATTTTGCCAGCAGAGTCGGTGATCTGCTCTGGTTCAGCCCATTGAAGGTCTTTCAGAAACTCTTCTTCCACACGCCGCTTGTAAAAGTCTTTGTGGCCGCTTCAGATACCTATCACGATAAGCACTGGTGGAAGAAGCACGGTGTTCGGATTTTCGAGGAGTGGAAGAAAGAGAGCCCCTGGGGCCGTCTGTGGGAGAGCTATTGATAGAGAATTCACTATGGGAATGAAAGCTTGAGTGGGGGAATCATGGCCGATTATCACTTGAAATTCGCCCTGAGTTCGAAAGCAAGACGAGGCGCAGTGGTTTTTCTGTTTGTCTTTGTTCTGTCATACGTTTTCACCTCTGTCAGTGTCTGGACGACAGACAGCAGATTCATAACAGTGTCGAGATTCATCAGGGTATACGGTCACGAAAATCTAATCAGGGGAACGGGTTACGCTCCGGAGCAATATCGCTTTGGTGGATTTTATCTTGTGGAATACTTCTTCAAATACATTCCTCTGAAATGGTATGACGTATATAACAGCAGTCTCTCCGATTTGCTTACGAGCGAAGAGACCTGGACAGAAGAGATGCAGAAAACCGTGGACAAATTCTTCCCCCAGGATGACAGGGAAGAGATGATTGGCGAGATTCAGAGGGTGATTGACGAGACTCTAGAATCCTTCTTCCCGGGCAATGCTTTTGTTCAAAATCTTCTGCGGGGTATGATAGACGGTCTGCAATGGCAGAGCTATTTGACGAATGTCGAAGAGACCCTGCTCACTCTCGGAGAGATGATACCGGAAAATATCAGGAATCATTTGCTTGAGGACAGCGAAGAAACAAGACTCGTGAACGGATATTTCACGTCGAGATTCTTCCTCTTCATGATCCTTCTGACGATCATCTACTTCCTGTGCAGAGAGTTCCTGAACCCCGGCCAAGCGCTCTTTGGGGTTGTTCTCTTCACTGCTCTTACGCCGTTTGCTCTTCAGGACTTTTTGCAGGCGGAGACTCTGCTTTCACTGTTGCTGTTTACAGCGATGATTCTAATAACAAAGAGAGACGGCAGCAGGCTCATTCTAATTCTGATAACAGTATTGTGCTGTACCGCAAGAACGGATCATGCGCTGTTTGGCGCTCTAATATACGCTTCGTTAAGAGGAATAGATTCGTTAAGAAGGAGGGAGTGGTCGAAGGCTGTCTACGCCGCTCTGCTTCTCTTCATCCCGCTTGTTGCGACAATTCTGATTAGCGGGCTTCTCTTTCCCGAGGCAGAGTACTATGTGGATGTCTTTCAGCTTGAGTTCAATTTGACGCATGTTTGGAACCTGGTTTTTCCTCTTGTCTTTCTTTTGCTGCCTTTTGCTTTCATCTATCAGATCAAAGAGTTGACGTTCTACAGGAGAACGTGGTTCTGGATGCCACTGTTTATCGGAATGAACTTTGTTGTTGGAAAGACTGCGGAAGTGAGGCTTTTTCTTCCGGTGATAATCTACTCCATTCCTCTTATAGTTAGGGGTGCAATGCTGGCAATCGGCGTTGATTCGGTTGGCTTTTCGGATTCTAGAGAGTCTTAGGGATCTGGACAACAACGCGCTTGATTAATGGAACTCTTGATACAGGTTTGAGCAGATAACTGAGAAGGACAAGCAATGTTTCTTACGATCGATGATATGATTTTGACATTGGCGATCTCCTTTTGGAAACGCCGTCGGGGGGATTAAGTGTGAAAGACAAGAGAACCATACAGCGAGGGATTTTTCTGTTAATTATCTTCGCGTTACTCTCCTACATTTTCACATCAATGACCGTCTGGACAACCGACGGGAAGTATTTGCTCGTATCCAGGTACTTAAGAATTAACCAGCATGACAGAGTGGTTTCCGGAGAGAATTTCGCGCCTGATCAGTATAGATTTGGCAGCTACTACCTTGTCGAGAATTTCTTCAAATACTTTCCGATCAAGTGGCTGGATGAAAACAGCGAAGAGCTTTCGAGTATGTTGTTGTCGGCCGATTATTGGACGTCTGAAAAGAAGAGCATGGTTGATGCCTATTTTCCACTGGATGAAAGGGAGAGCCTTGTCTCTGACGCTGAAAAGGCTATTGCCGAGTTCGTTGACTCCGTTGCAGGGAACAGCATTCTCCTGAGCAATGCACTCAAAGCAATGNNTTGCCGGGCTGAAGTGGCAGGAGTACATTACCGATCCTGCAACCGCGGCGCTTCTAATTGGAGAGAGACTGCCCGAAGATGTCAAAGCTGCACTAGATCCGTCTAGCGAAGCGAATCGTATTCTTAATGGGCACATCACGGCGAGATTCTTTTTCAACCTGTTAACGTTGCTGCTTCTTTATGCGTTCTGCCGAATCTTCTCTTCACCTGTAGCATCGTTACTGTCTGTGGTATCATTTCAGGCCATAATGCCGCTCACTACGATGTACTTTGGATGGGAGACTTTTCACGGCCTTGCTCTTTTTGTAGGCGGGTTGCTCGTAATTGCCAGAAACGGCAGATTCTTTCATTTGTGTTTGTTGATTACGCTGGGTTCTCTTTTCAGAGCTGACCATATGGTATTCCTCCCCTTGATATATCTTCTGTACAATTTCAGAGGCGACATCTCAGGCAAGATTAAATTGAGGCTTATGTTGAAAAGCTTCATTGCCGGCTCGATTCCTGTACTGCTTATGTATATATTCAGCACTGTTCTCTTTCCTGATGCCAAATACTCGGTCGATCTGATACAACTTGGCTATAACATTGGTTACTTCTGGTCATGGATCTATCCTCTTGTGTTTCTCTTCATTCCACTGCTATTCGTGAGAGAGATAAGAGATATCGATTTCTTCAAGAGAACGTGGTTCTGGGTACTCCCGTTTGTCGCTATGAATTTCGTGGTGGCAAGAACCGCTGAAGTTAGGCTATTCACACCAGTACTGGCGTTCATGACCCCTCTTGTAGGTGTTGGGTTGCTCAGACTTCTTGCTTCTGAGACCAGAGGTTCCGTTGAAACCGAATGAGGTATTCAGTCTTGGCCGGGACGATCTCCGCGGGTACTTCGCTTGGCTGCCGTAAAGGCTTTGTGTTTCAATTGCTTTTCGGAGAGTGAATTCCTATTCAGTCATGGCATAATTCATATATGAACAAAAGGAGGTTTGTCTGGATGAAACGACTTCTGCTTTGCCTCATGATAGTGGTTTCGGTTTTGCTTTCTGCGAATAGCGGTCTTTTCCTTGGTTTCTTTCCCTCCCTTTCTCTCAACAACTTTGCTGTGCACGACAGGGACTACAAACCTACCTTTGAAGATCTGCGGAACAACTTTTCTTATCCTCCGTTTGCCCTTGCGGGCATTGAGTTTTCCGGTGATTCATATCGCGCGCTATTCAGGCTTGATTTCAGGCAAGATATAACGTCGTTTCTTCGCGGCAGGAGTTGGTCGAATTTCCCCATCAGATACAATTCGAATACCCTGTATATAGATACCGATCTGCCTAGAGTTGGTTTCGCCGAGTTTCAAAACGATCTCTTGAGGTTTTCTGCCGGCAAGAGAAGCCTTCATATTGGTCCCGCTGCGTACAACTTCGTACTCTCCGATGCGGTGCCCTTTTTCGAGCACATTTGGATTGACTTCTCATCGGACGTACTGTCAGGGAAATACTTCTACAGCTTCTTCGTAATCTCTTCGGATCGTTCGATATTCGACAGTCCCCGGACTCTTATCGGCCACAGCATAGGGTATCATGGTGAGTCTACAAGAGTCGGTTTTGTCGAAACGAACCTCATCAGCAACACCTATCCAGACCTTAAAGACATGAGCCCTTTCGTCATATTCCACAACAACTATGCCAAGAACTCAAACGTTAATGCAGGGTTATTCTTCGAGAAGGGCATTGGAGATCTGGGCTTGTACGGAATGCTCTACACAGACGACATCCTTATTCCGGGAGATAGAACCAGCAATCCGACTTCTTTAGGCTGGTTTCTTGGTGGAGAGTATGGCATAACCGGTGGAGAAAACTATAAGGGACCTATGCTATGGGACAATCAGTATGCTCTCAGAGAACAGACTCTCTTTGAAGAGTCTGGGGGTATGAAGATAAGGTATGAGCACTACCATAGCACGCCTTATTTGTACAATAGGAGCTTCGAGGAAGGAAAGCACATCAACCCAATCCGTTTCAACGCTGATGATATTGAGGGCGGGGGTTATCTTGTGATTAATGGGTTCTTCGGTTTCCCATACGGACCTGACGTATCTCTGGACCTTATAGCTGTGACTTTCGAAACTCGCAGAGTGCTCTCAGAGCTTCGTCTTGAGTACATAAGACAAGGTTCTTACCGAATCGACGATTATTACGGCGAACCATTTGAATTTGATTGGTATAGACTTGCCGAACCGATTACCAGAAGTGCCAAAGTAAGTCTTGACTTTCATTACAGCCCGGATGAGAATCAGGAGATATTCCTCTCAGCGTCGGCTCTAATAGGTAACAAGAATGAGTTTTGCTTCAAGATCGGCTACGGAAGAGTTTTGCGCTTCCTTAGATTCTAGTTAATTCGGAGAGGCTCATTCTCTGCAAGAAGCAACTGAGAGCTTCTCGTTGTCTTTTGCAAACCAGTGTTCTTCGAAGATCCTCAGGTCGTCACATAGAGAAGATCTGAAGGCTTCGTCACAGGAGCCAAAGAAATCGATGGGGCTTACCGAGATGAACCCTTTGTCGACATTTACAAAGTCAAGGTCTTCATCGTGAGAATCGTGGAGGATCTCCTTTCGCATCCAGAACTCCTCCTCACCCCATTCATTTACTTTTTTCTCAAACCAGCGTCTCTTTATGAGACCACCAGGTCTTGTGCAACTGATTCCCCGGATCTTGTCTCTAGGTATCGCAGGCACGTTAACGTTAAGAACGGTATGCTTCGGAAGCTTCTTCCAGTCATACTCTCTTACGAAACTTTCAGAGAAGTCCACAGCTGCCAGAAAATCTGGATTCTCCTCGCTAACCACGGAGATTGCCATGGCAGGTATCCCATGTACCCTGGCTTCCAGTGCTGCAGATAATGTTCCCGAGTACCTGATGTCAACCCCAAGATTCTGGCCATGGTTTATGCCGCTTAGCACAAGATCAAACCTGTCAATGCCGCTGATCGTTGCAGCAGCAACCACACAGTCTGCTGGAGTTCCGCTCGTGCAGAAGGAGGAGACGTTCTCTATTGTTTCCCTCTCTCTTATCCGTACCGGCGTCAACCATGTAATTGAGTGACTTACGCCGCTCCGGTTGCTTTCGGGGGCAACTATTATCACTTCGTGAGACCTTGAGAGTCTCTTCGCGAGTGACCTTATTCCAGTCGCCTGGATTCCATCATCGTTAGTCAAAAGTATTTTCAAAAGAATTCACCACCATCTATATTGTATCGTAAATGAAGGATTCTTTCCTGAAAGCCGCGAGTGAAGCTCAGTCATATTCTATTCCCTGATCACGTAGATTCGAGCTGTAAATGAGCTTCAGTGAGCTTCTGAAGAAAAGAAGGAGAGGAATAACCCCGATTACCGAGGCCGCTCCGAATAAATTCCAGGAGGTGTAGAAGCTCCTTACTTCACCCACGTAACTGTAGATCTTGAGAGAGAAAGGCATGAGTTCCTGACTGTTTAGAAGGATTAGCGGCATGGAGAAGGAATTGAATGCTGAGACTAGAGTGTACATGAGTAGTCCGCCGATTATGGGCATTGAAAGAGGAATAAGAACTCTCAATAAGTAGCCGGTTTCCGATAATCCCTCGAGGAGAGAGACTTCCCGGAGCTCTCTCGGGACAGAAGAAAAAAAGCCGCCCAGCAGCAAAATAGTTAGCGGCATTGCCTGAATACATACAACCATCCCAACTCCGAACAAGCTGTTCACGAGGGCCAACTTGTCGAATACAAAGTACATAGGGAGTAACGTATGCATTCCGTTGTAGAGGCTTCCGAAGAGAATCACTGAAGCTACAATCCTCACAAATATGTTTCTCTTCAAAGAGAAGAGATAGGAAAAGGGAACTCCAGCCAGAAGAACGATCACAAAGGCCCAAAAAGCGATCTTCAGAGTATTGAATATGTTGCCCGGGAGTCCGTCGGAGATCACTTTGCCGTAGTTTGCCAGTGTCAGTTCGGAGATTGAAGGCACAATGTCCGAATCGGAAGCGAAGGAGAGAAAGAGTATGTAGATCACTATCACTGCGGTGGGAACCAGACAGACAATAAGAAGCGCTCTCTTAAGCCATCCGGGAATGGAAAAATCGAAGTGAGGAAATCTGTATCTTATAGACAGAAGGATCATAGGCACGCTTAGAAGGGTGGCCGGAATGACGCCACTGATACCATTTTGAGCAACGCTCAGAATGAATATGACGACTTCGTATATCAACAGAACTCCCACTAGCCGTCTGAACGGCTTCCTGAAGCGGGGTATTATTAGCGGGAGTATCGAATATCCGGCAACAACGGGAAAAACGAGCCAGTTCCAGCCTGCGAAAAGCCCCAGAAGAATGTGTGCCGCGCTGCTGAGATAGAGAACCCGCCTGTGTCTCTTCGGCACTTCTCCTCGAGAAAAGAGCGCGCCCAGGATCCATATGAGTGCGAATACTCCTACGAATACCGCGTAAGCGGAGAGAAGTCCGTAATCCTTTGCCGTATTGAATTTCCTGAAGAGAACGATTCCGAGAAATGAAGTTGAACCGGTCAAGGTATGCGGAGTGAATCCCTCAGGCAGCAACGGACCGTTTCCGGTCATAAGAAAGACAGATGTGAACTCCTTCATCGATCTGGCAAGTTGAAACAAGAAGTACGGAATCAATAGATATCTTATCTCTCCAAACAGAATAGAGGCGGTTGTGAGATCTCCCGCACCGTCTATTTTCATTACATCATCCAGTTCCTTTGAAACTCTCCCTAGCATCCCGAGAATTATCATGGTCGAGAGAGGTATCGAAAGCCAGACGCTTACAAGTAGGGAAGAAAGAAATGCGTGAAGGGGGTTGAGAGTCACGTCAATACTTGTGCCAAGAAGGGTATTCAACAAAGAGTACCCTCCGTATCCCTGAACAAAGACCCTCCATCCGGACACCGTTATGAATGATGGTATAAACCAGCCTATACCCAAGAGCAGAAGAGCAGACTTGCTGTACCTGGTAGCTTTTCTCAACCTGAGCGCGATTAAGAAGGAGATTGAGACCTCAATTGCCGATTTCAGTGTCGACCAGAGGGCCGTCAGTTTCAGCGAGAGTTTGAAACCGGAATCTCTTAGCACAATCTCGTAGTTTTTCAGACCGGAAAAGACAGGTTCCGTCTGAAAGATGCCAAATTCAGTCAATGAGACATACAGAGCCCAAACCGTAGGAGCGATAGTCACGATTGCTAGAATGAAGGTAATAGACAAACCCATAGACCACTTCCTTCTCACTATAAGAGGAAGCAGTCCAAGGGTAAAGAAGATCGGTATCACGACCGACATACTAACTACCGGACAGAGTCAATGTAGGATTGTGCGCCCGTTAAGGCCTGATCGACGGTCATAGCTCCACTGAATATTGCCTGTAAAGCGGGTTCCAGAGCCTCAAACAACAGTGTCTGATATCCTGGAATATTTGGCATGAATTCTCCTTTATTGACGATTTCTCCAAGCTCTGGAAGCCAGCCTGACCCAAAAAGCGGGTACTTGTCGCATTGTATGAAGAACTCTTCGCTCTGCTCCCCAAGGAAGGCTATGAAGCTCATGCACTGTTCATAAGTATCGCTGTTGAAGAGAGCAAAACCTTTTGAATCGATAACTCCTCTTACCTCTATCCCCTGTAGATTGGGAAAGGGAAGCATTGCGAATCTAGGGCCCTTCTCTCTGAACTTCTCCGCCATATAGCTGCCTTGAAGCATCACGCCAATCTTTCCCTGTCTGAAAAGCCCATTCATGGCTGCCCTTTCAAGTCTGGAGATCACACCTGAATCGAAATAGCTCTTCACGATCGATACAGTCTCCTTGCTCTCGGGACTTCCGATCTTCAGAGCAGCCCTCTCCTCTCCGCTCAGAAGTGCCGAGACATAGGGAAACATTATGTAGGGTGACGTGAAATCGAATGCAATAGGATAGTCGACTATCCCTGTGAGCTTCTCCTTTATTATCTCGAACTGTACGAAGTCGAAGTCGTCTTCGAGATTCAAGCCTGCTTCTTCAAAGGCATCCAGATTGATGAAGGCGACTTGACTGTCTGCATAGTAGGGAACAGCGCTGACTTCACCGTTCCAGGTGAAGGCACTCAGATATCTCTCGGGGTAGTCTCTCAGCACAGATTCCGGGATAGGCAGATTCCTTTTCGAGGCTGCCACGTCGCCGACATAAGTATCCTTTATCATCACAGCATCAGGCAAGTCGCCTGTCTTCAAGCTCACATTGAGTTTCTCCTCGATCTTCGGGAAGTAGACAATCTCCACCGGAATACCCGTCTTTTCTGAAAATCTACTGGCCGCTGCCCTGTAGAAATCCTCTCCTTCCCAGCTCACCCAGAAGGTGATTCCAAATGTAAACGAGCAGAGCAGTATCACAAATAAGAATGTTGCCGTTTTTTTCATTTCACACCTCCATATTCAGTATCTCGAAAAGAACTCTTTCGCTCTTGAATGGCGCGTGTCTCAGTCGGATGCCCGCAGCATCAAAGATTGCATTGGAGATTGCTGGAATCGGTGTGTCGATACCTATTTCTCCTATGCTCTTTGCTCCAAACGGACCCGTCGGCTCGTAACTATCGACGAGACCGCATGTAAGCTTCCCGTAGTCCATTCTTGAGGGAACCTTGTAGGTGAAGAAATCATTAGTCAACATTCTTCCGTCCTTGCCGTAGATGATGTCTTCGTACAGCGCCCAGCCGATGCCTTGCATCGAACCGCCTTCAAGTTGACCCATTGCCTGTACTGGATTCAGTGCGAGACCGCAGTCGGCATATGAAACGAAGTTGACCAGTGTGATTTTTCCGGTATCTGTGTCAATCTCAACTTCAGCGAAGCTTGCGGCGAACGGTGGCGGGGACTCTTCACCAACATAGGAGGCCGACTCGGAAATCTGCTGCTGATTGAAGGTGTACATATGCATCGTACAGAGTTCCGATAGCGATACGGAAGAACCGTCTTTCCCGCGGATCACTCCGGATTCAAGCGTAAGTTCCGATCGATCCTTTTCCAGATACTCGGCCGCAAGATCAAGGACCTTTTCTTTTACCTTCTCGGCAGCAAGCCTAACGGCATTTCCGGAGACATAAGTTGTACTTGACGCGTAAGCGCCAACGTCAAAGGGAGTCAGATCCGTGTCTGATGAATAGACGATGATCTTCTCCAGAGGCACCGTTAGAACCTCGGCGGCAATCTGAGCAAGGATTGTGTCGCTTCCAGTGCCGAGGTCCGTAGCTCCCACAAGTAGATTGAATGAGCCGTCTTCATTCATCTTGATTGTGGCAGCGCCCATATCGATTTTCGGGATACCCGAACCCTGCATTGCAAGAGCACAGCCAACCCCGAGAACCTTGTTTCCATTTCTCTTCTTCTTTCCCCACTTACTGTCCCAGCCAATTGCCTTTCTTCCAAGATCGATGCACTCCTGAAGCTTGCAACTCCTCATTATTTGAGGGACGCCTTCCCTTCCCTCACCCATGATTTCAAATATTGGAGAGGTTTCGCCCTCTCTTATGGAGTTCATCTCTTTGAGCTTCAGCGGATCCATCTTCATCTCATAGGCAAGTTCATCGATAGCACAGTCGAGAGGAAAGAGCCCTTGAGGCGCTCCATAACCTCTATAAGCTCCTGCAGGAGGGAGGTTCGTATAAACTATGTCTCCGCCGAAGTGTACAGCGTCGACCTTGTTGTACAGAGGCAACGTTTTTGATCCCGAGACCATGAAAGTTGTAAGGCAGTGTTCTCCATAGGCCCCCGTATTTGAGATTCCGTGAAGTGAAATGGCCTTGATCTTTCCATCTCCAGCTGCTCCGACGATAACATCGTAGCTCATCTCGTGGCGAATATTCGTTGCCATCGAGACTTCCTCTCTTGTATAAGCAATTCTTGCGGGTTTACCGGTCTTGAGAGTAACGAGAGCGGCGTAAGGCTCTGCGATAACCGATTGCTTACCTCCAAATCCTCCGCCGATTCGCGGCTTTATGACTCTGATTTCTGCAATTGGCTTCTTCAGTATTCGAGAGAGAATTCTTCGGCAGTGAAAAGGCACTTGAGTGGACGAGATAACTACTAGTCTTCCGACAGGATCAAGATAAGTGAGAGCGTTGTGTGGTTCCAGTGCAGCATGGAGCTGAGTGTCCACATGATATGTTCTTCTGATAACGAATTCGCATTCTTCGAGGGTCTTCTCAACGTCTCCGATATCCATCACGAAGTGAGCGGCGATATTTCTGGAGTTGTCGTAGACACCCGAGCAGTCGCTTTCATCATGAATTATCGGAGAGCCCTCTTTTGAGGCTTCCTTCATATCAAAAACCGCATCCAGGGTCTCGTATTCGACCTTGATCTTTCTTAGTGCCTTGAGAGCCGCTTTTTCGGTAGTTGCTGCTACGACTGCCACAGGGTCGCCAACGTACCTAACCTTTCTGTCCAAGAGATAAGTATCGTAAGGAGAGGGTTCTGGGTATCCCTGACCTGCTCTGGTATAAGGAACTCTCTCCACATCTTGGTAGGTGAAGATGCCGACTACACCCGGTATGCTCAAAGCCTGAGAGCTGTCGATACTCCTAATAATTGCGTGGGCATGAGGAGACCTGAGAAGTTTGACAACTAGAGCATCCGGCATATCATAGTCTGGTGTATATGCCGGCTTTCCCCTCACTATTGCGAGACCGTCTACTTTCTTCATTGATTTTCCGATCGTCACGAAGGAATCATTCATCGATTTCACCTCGCATCACTTGGGCCGCCTTTTTTATGGCTCGATTCTGAGGCTCATATCCCGTGCATCTACAGATGTTCCCGTTGAGCGCGAGCCTTATCTCTTCGTCGGAAGGATCCGGGTTTTCTCTTAGCAGAGCTTCTCCCGTCATTACTACCCCGGGGATACAGTATCCGCACTGAGCTCCGCCCTCTTCGAGAATGGCCTCCTGGATTGGGTGCAACTTGTCTCCATCGGCCATGCCTTCGACGGTCTCAATGTTCTGACCATCAATAGAAACCGCAAAAGTTGAACATGAAAGTATCGGCTTTCCATTCAGGAGAACGGTACAAGTTCCGCAACTTGCAGAATTGCAGCTTCTTCTGACGCTCTTATAGCCTATCCTCCTTAGTACTTCAAGCAGATACTCACCGGGGTCAATATCGAGTTCATGAAGTCTTCCGTTCACAGTAAAGGCAATTCTCATAAAATCATCCCCTTCAGTTTTTCAGCAGCTCTCTGGGCCAGCACTGAAGCAAGGTGCTTTCTGTACTCGAAGGAGGCGGTCATATTCGAGCCCCCAATAAAGCTCTCATAAACGAGACTTCTTACTATTGAAGGCATCACATCGTTTATCTCTAGATCCACCATTGCCGCTTCGACACTTTCAAACCTTGCCGGATACTGCGGTCTAGATCCGCAAACAACTCTGGCCGCTCTTATTCTCCCGTGCTCCGGTCTGATCGAAAGGCCTACATTGACCGTCGCAATATCGAAAGTAGTCTTCGAGAACTTCTCGAAGGCCGTGAACCAGCCGTCTTTCTTAAGAATCGCGTGAGTGATCAGAGGTTTTTCACCTGCCGGTAGCGAGAAGTAATCAGAGATCAGCATTCGCTGGTAACCATCGACCCCGTAGATCATGAGACTTGAGCCAGCAGCGAGAAGACAGGTGCTTACGTCCGACCATCCAAGTTTTGGGGCGATTGAGCCGCCGATAGTCGCCATATTTCTAATCTGCCATGAGCCTACTAAAGAGAAGGCGTCGTAAAAGAAATCTCCGAATTCCCTTCTTATCAGTGGGTCCTTTCTGAAAGACTCGACTGTCGTTGAGGCGCCGACTACTATTTCATCTTCGGTGATCGATACCGTGTCAAGCCTTAGAGATTTCAGATCGATGATCTTCTCGATTCTTGAAGACTCCATAAGAGCTACAATCGTACCTCCGGAAAGAAATATCGAATGATCTCTGTCGCGTTGCATGAGTTCAAATGCCTCCTCGACGGTTTCCGGTCTGAAGTACTCATTCACGTTAGACAGCATTATATCCCCTCTTTCTCCAGACTTTTAGGGTTCTGAAAACTAGATTTCTGATAACGGTAGTTCTGTACCAGTGACTTGCTCGAACATCATCTATGGGAGAGACGCGCTTCATGGCCAGTTCGACGAATTTCGATTCATCGAACGAGCTCCTTTCACTCGAATAATATTCGCACGCCTCTTTCGGAACAACTACAATGGGAGCTACGGAGCCGAATGCGAGTCTGATTTCCGATTCAGATATCAAGGAGCCTACCGAAGCTATTGCTATGGCCATAGAACTTCGCTGACCAACTTTGTAGAACTGAGGAAAGAACCCCCCGGTTTTCTCGAAAGTTATGGATCTTACAAACTCGCCTTTTGAAAGAGATGTCACTCCTGGACCTTTGATGAAGTCGGCTAGACTCTGAATTCTCTCCCCGTACTGGCCCACAATCTGCAAAGTCGCGTTTGAGAGCAAGAGAGCAACGATTGAATCGCCTGCAGGAGATGCATTGACAACGTTCCCTACGAGAGTTGCTCTGTTTCGGATCTGTGGGCTGCCTACTTCTCTCAAAGCCATCTTCAATATTTTGCTATCTTCTCCAATTGTCTCGTTGCTCAAAAGCTCGGACATCGTTACTTTGCATCCGACCCTTATTGAGTCGCCGAGATCTTCTATCTTGCCGAAACTCCTCAAATGTCTCAGGCTCACGACATTTTTTGGCGCTATGCGTTTCAACCTGATTTTTACAAGTAGGTCGGTTCCGCCTGCGAGAATATTGCAGTCGCTTCTGGAGAGAATCGACATGAGTTCTTCTTCACTTGTCGGCATAAGGACACTGAATGACATCTCTTTCACCTCCGGAATCCTCCATTGCTATCAGTAATACCTAAACCATGGTCTGTACAATTCATACTCTCCGGAATATCAATATCGAAGACATTGTGACTTCGGCCTTCGATCTCGCGCATCTTGGCGAGCCCGCTTTTCACCAGTTGATAGGCACCTCTATCGCCGGTTATTCTGGATAGTCGGGAAAAGACCTTTCTAGAAATATATGTCGGAAAGCCTTTCTTTCCCTCAAAGACGTAGGAGACCATCTCGTCTTCAGTGGTTACCGAACCTACCAGGCGTTCCACATCCTCTTTGGTAATCAATGGCATGTCTGCAAGGGCCAGAACGATTCCTTCGCAGCTGTCGGGGCACTCTCTGAGTCCCCTGACGATGCTGGTTGAAATCCCATCTTTGTAGTTCTCGTTTATCACCGTCTGGAACGATCCGATCTCAAACATCTCCGGTTCAAAATCAGGATTGACCACAAGAATCTTGCCCATTGCGTCGATGGTTCCAAAACTGTCCAGCGACCACTGCAGAATCGGCTTGCCTGCGAAGTCCGCAAGAAGCTTCTCACTGCCAAAGCGTCTCGACTCTCCCGCAGCCAGAAGTAGCAGTACTATGGAATCACTTTTCATCTGTCTTAGCGAGGCTCTCTGTCGCTTTGCGGATTGCTTGGATAATTTTGTAGTAACCAGTGCATCTGCAGAGATTTCCCTCTATGGCTTCCATAATCTCTTCATCACTTGGGGCTGAATTTCTGTCCAGAAGGGCTTTCGCCGACATTATCATCCCCGGCGTACAGAATCCACATTGGACGGCCCCTTCATCAATGAAAGTCTGCTGAATCGGGTCGAGTTCGCCGCTCCTGGAAAGACCTTCGATTGTAACCACTTCAGAACCGTCGATTTCGGGAACAAGAACCAGGCAGGAGTTGACTGCTTTGCCATCAATAATGACCGTGCATGCTCCACACTCTCCCTCACCGCAGCCTTCCTTTGTTCCGGTAAGCCCCATTTCATCACGCAGAAAATCGAGTAATCGCATATCTTCTCTTACTTCCTGTGTATGCTTCTCATTGTTTAGAATGAAGCTGATCTTCATTTCAGTGCCTCCTCGATTGCATCTCTATCCGGCGGCAGAATCCGTACTTCGGGAAGAACCGCAGAAACGTTCTTGAGGTCCTTAAGTCCGTTGCCGGTGACAACTATCACTACTCGGTCCTTTTCACCTACGAGTCCAAGCTTCCTAGCCTTCTTGAAGCCCGCAAATGCAGTTGCACCGGCCGGTTCGGCGAACACTCCGGTTTCCCTCGCAAGTTCTATTATACTCTTAAGGATTTCGTTGTCCGAAACCGAGAGAAGGAGACCGTCATGCGCTTCTGTGTAGTGACAGGCCTTTATGACGTCTCTTGGTTTTCCAACACATATGCTGTCGGCTACTGTGGTTGCTTCAAGATCGATCGGTTCGAAAGGGAAGCCCGCTTCATAGGTCTTCTTGATCGCAGCAGAGCCTTCGGCCTGGATTCCGGCTATCTTCGGAACTTTCTCGATGAGACCCAACTCCTTCATATCCTCAAAGCCCTTGTAGAAACTTGAGAGAACAGTCCCGTCGCCGGCCGAAACGAATATGAAATCAGGGAGATCGTCCTCCATCTCGAAAGCGAGTTCCAACGCGCAGGTTTTCTTCCCTTCCAGTAGATAGGGATTGATCGCGCTGTTTCTACAATACCAACCCATAGACATCCCTATCTCCATAGAGAGATCGAATACTCTGTCATAACTTGCTTCTATCGCAAGAATCTTTGAACCATACACCTGCAGTTGTGTGATTTTCGCCACAGGGGCGGTTGAAGGCACGAAGATAACGCTCTTCAAGCCAGATACGGCCGAAAGTCCCGATAGAGAACTGGCTGCATTTCCCGTCGAGGCACAGAAGATGGTGTCGAACCCCTTTTCCATTGCCTTTGCTACAGCAATGGCGCTTGCCCTGTCTTTGAAAGATGCTGTCGGGTTTCTTCCGTCGTCTTTTATCAAGACTTCCCGAATTCCGTATTTCCTCGAAAGAGAAGGACTCTTGTAGAGCGGTGTATTGCCAACAAGCAGCTCAGGGAAATCGATTTTCCCTTCAAACGGCAGAAGGAAGTCAAAGGCCCAGATTCCCCTCTTTTGAAGAGAAGTCAAACTGAACTCAAATTCCTTCCTCACAAGCGCAAAATCGTAAACGACTTCGAGGGTCCCCTTACGATCATCGCAATCGGGGCAGTAGTAGTCTACTTCGTCTTTTGCGAATTCCTTACCACAAGTGATGCACTTCAGAAGATATTTGCTCAAACCAGTACACCCCCGATGGCGCTAACGGGACAGCGAGATTCGCAAAGCCCGCAACCGAAACACTCAGACGGATCCACTTCCACTTTGTCATCCAACCTCAGTGCAAAGTAAGGGCAAACCGCAACACACAATCCACATCTGGTACATTTCTCGTGATCGATAAGCGGATTTCTCACCTCAAAGGACTCTTTCTGTATTTCAGCAGAGTCGATCGCATCTATTACACTATCGAACCCTCTCTTCTCGAGAGCCAACGGAAGAGTGTCTACTATCCTTTTGAAGAGGTCTTTGCCTTTTATCAGAGCTCCAGAAAGCATCTGCACCGCGGATGCGCCGCAAGAGAGAAAGTCAATTACATCATCTGCGCTTTGAATGCCACCGACACCTATAATCGGCAGAGAACAGCCCTCGCGTATTCTCCTTACTGATGAGAGGGAAAGCTTCTTGATTACGGGACCGCTTATCCAGCCAAACCCATCACTGCTTCCCAAAAACGAACGATTCACCCTCCTGTCCAGCGGATAGACCGGTCCAAGCGAGTTTATTGCAACGATTCCGTCGCCACCGGAGTCCTGGACGGCCTTTGCCATTTCAGCCGGATCAGGCACAGATGGGTCGAACTTCAGAAAGACCGGCTTGTCCGTGCCTTCCTTAACGGCAGAGACCAACTCCTTCATAAGCGAAGGGTCATCGGCGACGTAATGAGTAGACAGCTCGAAAGCATCTGCAAACCTTGAGAATAACGGGACCAGCTTTCGAAGATCTTCAGGTGAGTAACCTAGACTGACTATCAGAGGAAGACTTGATGATTTCTTGTATTGCGGTAGAAACTCCTCAAACCACATGTCAGGAGGGAACTCGCTCCAAAGCTCAGTATTGATTACGAAGTCCTTATCCGCTACTATGCAAGGTCTCGGGACCTTAGCTGCTACTGTAGATATCGTCTTCGTAACCATAGCTCCGACTCCCATGGCTTCCAGTGCGAGCATCTTCCTATGATCCCCTGTAAGAGGACCGGAGGCAGGCATCAATGGATTCTTAAGGGAAATACCCGCCACTTCTGTCGAAAGATTCACGAAAGCACCTCCTAGAATCTCTTCTCAAATGCTTTGTACAACCTTCTTGCCTCTCTATAAATAATCTCTTCGTCGACTTTTGTCGGTACTCCTTGCGCTAGGACCCTCTCGCCACCGACGAACACATCGCTTACCGAAATGTTGTCGCAGATTCCAAAGAAGAAATGATCCACGAAATTCTCTGCCGTGATTTCGGTCGGACTTCGGTAGTTGAGTACGATCAGATCTGCGGAGCTTCCCTCGCGAATCGTTCCAATGTTTGCTCCAAACGTTCTGGTTGCAAGTTCGTAGTTCGCTCCAAAGAGAGAAGGGTTTAGATCTCCTGAATAGCTGGCTTTCGGATCGCGTTGGATGTAGTGAGGACCGAGAATCATGAACCTTACATCGTTGCTGAGATTGAATCCGTAACCATCGTTTCCTACCAGCACTGCAGCTCCCTCTTCTCTAAAGCGTTTCCATTCAGGAAATCCAACACCATTGTTGATATTCGACTGGCAATTTACCACGATGTAGCCCTTTGTGTTCTTTATCAGGCCCCTCTCAGATGGTGTAGTGTGAATGCAGTGGGCGTAGATTGAGTTCTCTGTCATGAGCCCGGCTCTATGGAAGCGCTCCAGTACTCTCTGGTCATATACGCCAATCGTGTGCTCCTGGTCCTCGGGGCCCTCTGCAACATGAACGTGTATGGGAAGCTTACCAGCTATCTCTTTTGAAGCCAGCGACAGTGTCTCTTTTGAGAGAGTGAAGGAAGCGTGGAAACCGAAAACCCCTTTCTTGTACTGCGTCGACTCCCTGCTGAACTCGAGATTCTCTCTTATTCCCCTGTCGCGTTTTTCCAATCCGTCTCTGTCCGAGACCTCATAAGCTCCACAGTACCTCAAACCGACATCGTTGACGGAAGCGGCGATTCTCTTCAGAGAACCATCTATCGCGTTTGGCGAAGAGTTGTGGTCGAAGAGAGATGTAACGCCTGCCTTAAGCGACTCGATTGAAGCCACATAAGCCGAGATCTCAAGATCTTCAAGAGTAAGGGCTTTATCCAGTCTCCACCACAACTCTTCCAGCAGTTTTGTGAACGAGGATGGATTGAAGGGAGAGACCCCCAATCCGCGAGAGAAAGTTGAGTAAATATGCGTATGGGCATTTACCAGCGAAGGCATCAAGAGCTTTCCGTCTAAGTGCAGATTCTCGCCATCATAGCTGCTTTCGCCTGAAGAGACCTTCACAATCTCCCCGTTCTCTACCCTCACGTATCCCTTTTCTATGAATTCTCCATCATTTGTGAAAATAGAAACTCCATTTATTTGCATGAAGCATCCTCCCAACGAATTGATTCGCGTTCGATGAAGCGTCCCGAAGCCCTGGGAAGCAGAACTTCACCGTCTTTGTAGGCGACTCTGCCTCTTTGAACTACCGCTTCCACCCTTCCCTTTAGCTTCATGCCATCGAAAAGAGAGTGGTCGGATCTTGTGAAAGGCGATCTTGAGACGGTAATCTCTGCATCCTTATCGACAACGGCGATATCTGCGATAGATCCGGGAGCCAGCAGCCCTCTCTTTGGAAACAATCCGAACGTCTTGGCCGCGTTTGTTGAAAGCAGAGAAGAGACTCTTGTGAGGTCGCCTTCAAGCAAAGTGTTTGCGGTGGAAAAGGATAGGCCTAGCGATCCAGAGCCGTTCGGCATCGACAAATAGTCATCTCGATTCTCGAGTTTCTCTTGCCTAAGGAATGGACAGTGATCCGTGCCCATCGATGAGATCTCCCCCTCTCTCAACGAAGAGACAAGAAGCAGTCGCTCCTGTGCGCTCCTTGGAGGTGGGCAGTAAGTATTAAGATAACCTTGCTCGCCGAGTAGCGGGCTATTGTCCAGCAGTAGGTACTGAGGACAGGTTTCAAGTCTTGTAGAGTCTTTCCAGTTGACATTGATCAAGCCGAGAGTCTTTGCGGTTTCGCCGCTGGAAAGATGTACGATGTACAGCTGGCCCTGTTTGTCCATAGACATCAAGGCGAGCTTGACTACTTCGGTCATCTCGCTAATAGTCGGTCTCAGATCCGAGAGATCTTTGAAAGTAGGACTTACGAAACCGGAAACGGTCTCAGTTATCATTTCATCGTTTTCCGCATGGGCCAGCAGAACGAACCCAAGCTTACTTGAGAGCGAGAGCAGGTTGAGGATCATTCCGTCGCTTGTTCTGCGATCGGAAGAACTATATGTCGTGAAGATTTTTATAGAAGGCATCTTCTCGGCTATTGCAGCTCTGGCTATCTCTTCGGCGGAAAATCCAGGACTTCCTGCAAGCGTTACGTGGAAAGCGTAATCTATCCTGCTGTCTGCTGCCGTCTGCATTCGACTCTTCTTTGCTTTCTCAAAGTCTAAAAGACTGGAAACGGGATCGAGAAAATCTATCAGCGTGGTTACTCCCCCGCTGATTGCAAGAGCAGATCCCGAATCGAAGTCGTCAACGGACGTATATCTTCCCAGATTCAACGAAAGGTGTACGTGAGGATCGATGAATCCCGGCAAGAGAAACAATCCGGAGCAGTCAAGGATCTCGCGTGCCGGGAAACTGCTCCGGGTTGCAGATATCGCCGCGATTTCCTCGCCTGAAACATAGAGATTGGCAGGAAAGACACTGTTTCCTGCGCAAATCGTACCGTTTTCCAGGGCGAGGTCGAAACTCACGGTCTTCCGCCCATAGTAAGCGCCATTATAGCCTTAGCTGTGTGAAGTCTGTTCTCCGCCTCGTCTATAACGATTGACTGAGGACCGTCTATTACCTCGTCGACGACCTCTCTGCCCCTATCCGCGGGAAGAGCATGCATGTAGACCGCTCTCCTGTTTGCAAGCTTCATTCTCTCAGGGGTGCAAATCCAGTCTTTATTCTTTCTCACTTCTTCCATGATTTCCTGAGGATCTTCTGAGACGTAGAAGCCACCCCATGACTTCGGAATCACAATATCTGCATCTTTGAATGCCTCATCCATGTCGTGAAGTATATCGAACTTGGCCCCGCTGTTCTCGGCGTTTTGCTTTGCCTGATCAACTATGTCGGGCATCAAATCGAAGCCCTTCGGATAGGCCAGCTTAACGTCCATACCGTATCTCGTGAAGAGAAGAATCTGGGACTGTGGAACGGAAAGAGGCTTGAGATGGCTTTCGGCATAAGCCCATGTTATCGCGACCTTCAGGCCGTTGAGATTCGTTCCAAATCTCTCTCTAATCGTCATCATATCGGCCATAACCTGCATAGGATGATAGACATCATCCTGCAGATTCAGAATTGGGACATCCGCGTGTTCGGCAAGAGATCTCAGATAAGGATTTCCCGCCTTGAACTTGCAGTGCCTTACAGCGATTGCGTGGCCGTATCTCGAAAGAATCATCGCGGTATCTCTAGGAACCTCTCCGTGCGCAGTCTGCATCGTCGAAGGATCCAGATAGTGAGCGTGTCCGCCCAGCTGTGTTATTCCCGCTTCCATCGAGTTGCGTGTTCTAGTTGATTGATCGAAGAACATCAAGAACACCGTTTGATAAGGAAGCAAAGGGGTCGGTTCGCTCGTTGCAAATCTCCTTTTCAGATCGGAAGATAGATCGAGCATCAGATCAATCTCCGTTCTGTCAAAGTCCTGTGTGGTGATGAAGTCTCTGCCTCTCAAAATGCTACTCATCCTATTACCTCCTAATCTATTGTGAAAGCCTTAAAGGAAGAAGAGCGTACATAGCCGCTGCCTTAACCAGATGGTCGACGGGGCACTGATCATCGGGACTGTGCGCGTAGATCTCGTTAGCGGGCCCGAATCCGATCGTCGGTATCGAAAAGACACCTGCTGTTGCTATTCCATTTGTCGAGAATGTCCATTTATCTACGAAGGGTTCTTCACCGAATACCTCTCTGTAAGCGCCAACAGTCTTCTTGACAATCTCACTTTTCTCGTCCATTACCCATGTTGGGAAGTACTTCTCGACGGGATACACAGTTCCCGTATAGGAAGGCCTTTCATAGAAGAGCTCGACGATTTCTGCCTCTTCTCCGGCCATTTGAATGGCCTCTTCCAGTTCTTTTACTACCGTCTCTTTTGTCTCTCCCGCCGTCAACCTCCTGTCTAGCTGGATGGTGCATTCGTCGGCCACTGCGTTTTGGGAGGGAGATTTGAAGAATATCTGAGTAACGGCTATCGTCCCCTTCCCTAGGAAAGCGTCATCCTTTATCCTCTCATTGAGCCTCTCTATCTCCTGTATGATACGGCCCATCTTGTAGATAGCATTGACTCCCCGTTCGGGTGCGCTCGCGTGACAGGAAAGCCCCGAGGTTTTTATTTGAAGCTCCATTCTTCCCCTGTGCCCCCTGTAGATATTTAGATTCGTCGGTTCGGTAATGACCACGAAGTCAGGCCTAATGCCGTCTTCCTGAACTATGTACCTCCAGCAGAGGCCATCGCAATCCTCTTCCATCACAGTTCCTGTAACGTAGAGAGTGAAATCTCCCAGCAGTCCCTCTTCTTTCATTATCTTTGCCCCGTAGACCATTGCAGCCATTCCAGCTTTTTGATCGGAAGCACCTCTCCCGTAGATTATGCCATCTCTAACAACTCCTCCGAAAGGATCTACCTTCCAGAGCTTTTCATTTCCCACTTCTACGGTATCGATATGTGCGTCCATGGCAATCACTTTCTTGCCCGATCCGATTCTACCCATGATGTTTCCCAGACCATCGACTATGACTTCGTCGAAGCCCACCTTGTCCATCTCTTCGCGAATTCTCTGGACAACCTCCTTTTCACCGGCAGAAAAGCTCTTGATGCTTACGAGATCGCTTAGAAAAGCGGCAAGTTCCTCACGGTGTGATTCAGCCTTGGTAAGTAGATGTCTTGACACGTTTGTCACTCCTATACACGAGTATTTTCTTTATTATAACTTCTTATACATTGCAAAAAAAAGTAACAAGAGAACCGACAGAGGCTTTGGTAATAGTATAGCTCGACTCGTTCCGGTTCTCAACGGAAGGCGATCAAGTCAGTGCAAGTATTCAGCATGAGGGAGTCTCAGGATGAAGGGCTTTGTCTTGCTCTGAAGCTATAATTTATGTTGGGGGTGATTGTATGAAGACTCTCGATGTGAAGAATCTGACAAGCAGGATCGGGAAGTTCGACCTCGGGCCTGTCGATCTATCAATTGAAAAGGGCGAAATCGTAGGTTTGATTGGACCATCAGGCTGTGGAAAGACTCTCCTGTTAAGATCTATTGCGGGGCTACACGAAACGCTCTCGGGTACTGTCGAGATCAACGGGCAGGACGTTACTTTCCTTGAGCCCCATCTCAGGGGCCTTGCTTTTGTCTTTCAGGACAATGCCTTGTTTCCCCACATGGATACCCATGACAACATTGCCTTTCCTCTCACAGTAATGAAGGACAAGGAGGCAAACGAAAAGGTAAGTAGAAGAGCCGATGAACTCGATGGCCTTTCTGACTACCTTGATCGTTGGCCGAAAGAGTTGCCGGCCGGAATGAAGAAGTTGACGGCATTCGCAAGAGAGACGGTAAAGAAATTCAACATCATCATGCTTGATGAACCGTTCGAGAGACTCGACAAGAAGATCAGAACCGAGCTGAGACTGATGATCAAGAGGCTGCTGATTGCTCTTGGAGAGTCTGTGCTCATAGTATTGAACGATCCCGAAGATGCGATGGCAGTTGCGGATAGAGTGTACGTCATGTATGATGGAGCAATAGTTCAGCATGGCCCGCCAACAGAGATATACGAAGATCCGACTTCGCATTTTGTGATGGAGCTCTTTTCTTCGATGGGAGTCAACAGGGTGGGTGATGCGTCCTTCAGACCCCAGGATGTTCAACTGGACGAAGAAGGGGAGGAATTCTCACCAGAACACTGCGGTCCTTTTGATTCGAGACGCATACTCTGCAGTGGAAAGCTCAGAGGGGAGAATGTCACAGTACTGCTTCCACTGGAGTGCAAAGACCTTGATTCGGTTTTCATAAGCATCACCAGGTCTTTCAGTCTATAATCAAGTGTGTTTTACCATCTCTATTGGCTGAAATTGCGACGAAAAACCTTCTGGTTGCGGTATAATCTACTTGGTGATGTGTAAAACGTTCTTATGAGAGGCCTTTCTCTAATGAGAAAGGCTTTTCTGTCTGCTCGAGAGAAGTTCTATTAGTCTGTCGGGATAATCCGTAATGATTCCATCTACTCCAAGGTCTATCAGTCTCTCCATCTCCAGGACCTCGTTTACGGTCCAGGGGATGATCTTCAGTCCGTATCTGTGAGCGCTCTCTATCCATCCCTCGGTCATGAGTGTGTAGTTAGGAGAGATGACACTGCAGCCGATACTGGCAAGCATCTTCCCTATGTCGAATCCGAAGTTCCTCAATCTCAGACCGGCAGTCCATATCGTTTTATCGAGATTTGTGCTTGAAATTAGGGCGACCGTTTCAACGGATGGTTCCAACTCCCTAGAAATCTTGATAGCTTCCCAGTTGAAAGACTGTATCGTTGACAGTTCTTCGAAGCCGAATCTGGAAACAACTTCAAGAACTTTTCTAACGTGTTCTCTAAGATCGACGGTATCCTGAGGTCTCTCAGGAAAGTGCTTGATCTCTATGTTAACTCTCACTTCCTTTGCAGACTTCTCATTGTGTTGCCGGACCAGGTCAAGAACCTCTTCGAGAGAGAGTATAGCCTGTCCATCCATTTGAAGTTGTTCGGGCCAATCTTCAGGATTGACAGTTCTTCCTATGTCGTACTTTCTAAGCTCTTCGAAAGTAAGGTCTTTTATCAATAACCGATCCTTTATGAATTCCCCGTCCTTTCTCGTTCGCTGTGTATTCAGATACGGCTCATGGTTAATGACGACAACGCCGTCACTGGTGATTACAGTGTCAAGTTCAATAGTGTCAACGCCCAATTCTAGTGCGTACCCGAAGGCGGCGATCGTATTCTCGGGCATGAGACCTCTGCAGCCGCGGTGCCCCTGTACATCGAACTCTGCGGTCGCGGAAAGTGCCGTTGAAATAAGAAGAATGACGATAATGGCCATTGATTTCAAGATAAGTCTCATAGTCACACTCCATTCAGTCTTTTTGAATTGCAAGTTGTATAATTTCCACTAGTTGCGTGGGGGGAGATTGCGTTGAATCTTAATATACTATTCTTTGAAGCTCTAATATATGCGAGCTTGGCGACTAAGAATCTGCTTAGTCAATATTTCGACATCTCCGGTTATTCACCAACCGAAATCGGAATACTGATGGCGGTACTGCCTGTCGTCTCGCTAGTTTCCAGCCCCTTGTGGTTTAAAATCAGCTCTAGACTTGGTCAGAACAAAATCTATTATATCGTATCTCTTTCTTCAGCCGTATGTATCTGGCCCATTTTTGCCACCAGCGATTTCTTGACATCCTTACTCTTCATGATTCTCTTCTCTCTCTTTTTTTCGGCAGTTGTTCCACTGGGTGATTCGATTATTATGACGATTCTTAAGACTACTGGAGGTCGTTTTGATCGTGTGAGGCTTTTTGGCACGATAGGGTTTGCAGTTACTTCTCTCTTGTTAAGCAGTCTCGTCGGGATCAGTTTCTTCTGGTTATTTGCAGCCACCTCCATTGTTCTGGCCTTCTCACCGATGTTCCTCAAGAGAAGACCCGGTGAATCGAGAACTGAAGCCCCGGAAAACCCTGCCAGTGCAGGTTCTCTTCTTCAGTTTTCTTTGATGACTGTCGGAATGTTTTTCGGAATTACTTTGAACTCCTTCCATAATTCTTTCATTGCGGTCTTCACAAGACAGAACGGTATGGATCCGTCGGTCGTGGGGGTTGTCTTTGCAATTACCGCTCTTTCAGAGATTCCTTTCTTGTTGGTTGCCGACAGGATAATCGAGAAAATCGGCAGTATGAAAATCCTGCTATTCGGCATGGCGGTAATTGGAGTCAGGATGATTCTTGTCTCCTTTGCGACAAACGTATATGCGCTCTATTTGGTGGAGTCTTTACACGGGTTGACGTATATTCTAATGTATTACTCCCTTTTTCACTTCATCCATTACGGTCTTTCGGGTAGGCGGATGATTGCTGCTCAGAGTGTCTTCTGGATTGTGAGGTCGGGATTGACTTTCATCGTGGGGTCAATCGGAGGAGGAATAATTATCGATAAATTCTCAGTCTTCTTTGCATTCAGACTCTTCGGATTTGTCGGGCTTCTATCTGCAATCTTAATGACGGGCGTTTACTTCGCGATTCTAAGATCGCGATCGAATTCCAGATGAAACCCACCGGATCCAAGAACTGAGATGTATCTCTCGAAATAATGTTTCATTGCTTGATGTGAGTCTCAAATAACCTCCGGGATGAATTGTGGATCAGTTTTTCGGAAGGGTTTGTGAGCGGTTCTTTCTTTTCAAATAACGAGAACGAAGCGGTATGCTGGGTCTTACGTGTGATATTCAACTCTGCTAGCTTCTTAGCGAGCTTCTTGCGGGGTAACTCTTGGTGTTATAATTAGTTTGGTATTCTGCTGTTTTCAATTTCTGAAAAGGGAGGGTTCTTTATGAAAAAGCTTCTTGTACTGGTTCTTCTGTGCTTGTCAATCTTTGCTTTCGGAAAGACCACTATCAACTTCTGGCATGCAATGAGTGGCAGCAGATTGGGTGCGGTCGATGCTATCATCGAAGGATTCAATTTGGAGAATCCTGACATCGAAGTAATAGCACAGTTCACCGGTTCATACGCAGAGACCCTAACCAAGGCGATCGCTTCGTATCGAGCAGGAGATGCACCTCATGTTGTACAGGTTTACGAGGTTGGACTTCAAACTATGCTTGACAGCAATGCGATCAAGCCGGTTTTTGAGCTGGCGGGTCCCGATTTCGACTGGGGAGACGTGATCGGCCCAATTCTTGACTATTACACAGTTGGAGACAAGCTTTACTCAATGCCTTTCAACTCGTCAAGTGCCATCCTATACTACAACAAAGACATTTTCAGAGCCGCTGGCCTCGATCCGAACAAACCGCCGTCGACCTTCGATGAACTATACGAGATGGGAAAGAAGATAGTCGAATCAGGGGCGGCACAGGGAGGAATCTCTTTTGGCTGGCCGGCATGGGTCTTCGAGCAGATGCACTCGGTACATGGCCAGTTCTACTCGAACAATGAGAATGGTAGAGTGGGCAAGGCAACGGAGGTTTTCTTCAACGGAGACTTCGGTGTCAAGGTCCTGGCGGAGTGGATAAAATGGGCTCAGGCGAAAGTCTTCCTTTACGGCGGCAGAGAGTATGACGCAAACCAGGCATTCCTTACCAAGCAGGTTGCAATGTTGATTCAGTCTACATCTTCTGTCAGCTCAATTGAGTCGAAAGCCGATTTCGAGATGGGAACAACCTTCCTGCCGGTTATGCCAGGTTATCCGAAGGGAAATTCCGTCATTGGCGGAGCAACGCTATGGGTAATGAAGGGTCATACAGACGAAGAATATGAGGCGATCTGGAAATTCTTCCAGTACCTTATGAAGACTGAAGTTACTGCCGAGTGGCATAAGTCGACGGGTTACTTCCCAACCACCAATAGTGCAGTCAAGAAACTCATGGACGAAGGTTGGTTTGCCGAAAATCCAAATCACCTTACCGCCTTCCTTCAGATACTTTCGGGAACGAGAATTCCCGAGGCTCAGGGAGTGAGACTCGGCAATTTCGTTGCCATCAGAGATGTCGTTGATGGGGCTATTGAAAAGGCTATACAGTACACCGGAACGAATTTCGAAGCAGAAGCGAAGAGAATTCTCGACGATGCGGCAAAAAAGGCGAACACTATTCTTGAAGAATACACATTGATCTACGGCAAGT
>NZ_DJHG01000042.1:55030-65324 GCF_002432955.1 Mesotoga sp. UBA5825
AGGCATGCATAGTCGTTTTCCAAACAAGCTCTTACCATACTTGCTACTTCTGCCTTCATTGGTCGTGGTCATCATCTTTTTGGTTGTTCCTACTATTCAGTCGCTGTACCTGAGTTTTTTCAGGGTCTCTCCTTTTGGCGACAAACTGATATTCGTGGGATGGTACAACTTCACCAAGCTATTCAAATCTTCAGATTACATCAACAGCCTTGTTATAACGCTAATCTTTGCGGTTTTCGTCGTAGTGATCGGTCTGACTTTGGGAATGCTGCTTTCGGTACTTCTGAATCAGAAGCTGAAGGGGCTGCAAGTATATCGAACTCTTTTCATCTGGACTTATGCGATTTCACCGGCAATAGCAGGAACGATTTGGGCACTGATGTTCAGCCCTTCGAGCGGCCCGATTACATTCTTGCTGAAGGCGATCTTTGGAGCTAATGTTAACTGGATGATGGATGGGAAAGTTGCCCTCGTTGCAGTAATCATTGCAGCTTCGTGGAAAATGCTTGGTTATAATATAATTTTCTTCTTGTCAGGACTCCAAACGATTCCTCAAGAATTGATTGAGGCTTCTGCTATAGATGGCGCATCTAGCGTTCGGAGATTCTTTAAGATCACAATTCCGCTGTTGTCGCCGACCACTTTCTTCCTGCTGATAATGAACATGCTGTATGCCTTCTTTCAGGTCTTCGGACTGATCGACATAATGACAAAGGGCGGGCCGGGAGATGCCACGCAAGTCCTTGTATACAAACTTTACAGAGACGGATTCATAAACCTTGATACGGGCTTTGCATCCGCTCAATCAATAGTGCTTTTCGTTTTTGTAGCCATCTTGACTGTTCTTCAGTTCAGATTTGCCGAGCAAAAGGTCTTCTATGGATGATCGTGGGGTGAACTAGATGAAGCAGAGAAAATCATCGATCTTTCTGAGCTATCTTTTTCTGACAATCGCGCTCATAGCAATAATGTTTCCGATTTACTATGCCTTCACTATGAGCACATTCAACGAGAAGGAAGCCTACTCATTCCCTCCTAAGTTCATCCCAAGCATTCACGCATTCGATAACTATTCGACGGCCTGGAAGACCGTTAACATGGGAAGATTGATCTTCAACAGCGCATTCATTTCGATTACCGTGGCATTTGCAAAGATATTTCTTTCGATGCTCGCTGCCTTTGCTTTCACGTATTTTGGGAACTTCAAAGGAAAGTATTTCTTCTTTGCGATAATTCTGATTACTCACATGCTTCCGCTACCGATAAGAATTGTACCGACTTATGAGCTGATGAGAACTTTTGGCTGGATTAATTCATATAGAGCTCTCACGATACCGTTTTTTGCCAGCGCGACTGGAACTCTGCTTTTCAGACAGCTATTCATGACTGTTCCACCTTCGCTTTCCGACGCTGCAAGGATCGATGGAGCCGGACCCATGAGATTTCTGTTCAATGTGTTGATCCCGCTTTCAAAGACTAATGTCGGGGCGCTGTTTCTGATTGAATTCACATATATGTGGAACGAGTACCTGTGGCCTATGATAGTTACCAACAGCAATAACATGCGTGTTGTACAGATAGGAATAAAGATGCTTCTTGCAAGTGAAGCTCAAGCGGCCGAATGGAATATCATTATGGCCGGAGCCATAATCGCCATGATTCCTCCGTTGATCATGCTGCTGCTTTTCCAGAGAACTATCATGGAAGGGTTCAGTCTGAAAGAAGAGAAGTAGACCGTCAGATAAGTCTTCTATCTGTTTATGTTGTGGCATTCTCTATGGTTTTCAAAATAACCTTGCTGCTGTAAGTGGCGCCCGAGATTACAGACCTCGACAGATTGGTTCTCTATTAAGGAGGCGATGATTGTCTCTGCCAATTTTCCTCTGCCGTGATTGTGTCTCACTATTTCAGTCGATTTGATTTCGTGTCCGGAGACCACGACGATTACTGCCGCCCCTACTATCCCTGCCGCGAAATTTCCTTCATAGTCTCCATCGGTTAATTGAGAGAGATTTAGCGGTGCGAACTCAAGTGTGTCGAGCTCCTTCAGTCCCTCTTCAAGCCTTGGAAAGATAAGCGCCATAACGATTACGTTCAGTGCTGCAACTGCAATCCCTATCGATATGGGTACTCTGGTAAGGTACTTCAGTTTCATCGTCTTTGCTCCGGAAGATGAATTTCAGTAACTTATTGTTCGGCTGTATTATAGCAAAGCTGGCTAAGCCTCAAAGTCCTTGACAAACTTATCGATGTTGCTTGAAACAATGTGGGGCTGAGGCTTGCCTTTCGAAGCTGCCTTCAGCATCATTCTTGAAAGAAAACCCAGTCTTTCTAGATTGAACTCGCCACCAAAAAACCCTTTTGTCTTGCATTTGTCAAGAAACTCCTTAGGGAAGTTCTGAGAGAGGTACTCTCCAAAGTTCTTTTCTCCCGAACCCATGCAGAGAAATACTCCAAGCCTTTTCGACTTAAGGTCTTCAAGGTTCCTTCTCACAAATTCCGTTATCTCCTTGTTTGCCTTGCCGATTCTGATCGATGCCCCAACGATCACGGCATCGAATTCTTTGAGTTTCGGAGATGGGTCTTTCTTGATGTTGATTATCTCTGGTTCCTCAGAGAGTTTCTTTGAGATTTCGCTTGCACACTTTTCCACAGTTCCGCTCCAAGTCGAGTAGATTATCGCGGTCTTCATAAGAGACGCCTCCTAAAGGTGAGAATTGGTACTTCATTGTTTAACAAATACAGTTTACATGATAAGAGACTGCGAAGCCTTAGCAGATGAATAGTTTGAGTTATCTCCGTTGCCTGTAGCGTATTTAGTGTACAAGTCATCGATTGGACTTGAAGAATTCGGGCATTATGTTATAATTCTATGCGTTGAATTCCCGCTTTGCCGCAGAAGGCAAGGCCACAGACCAAGGGAGGAGGAAGTTAATGAGCAGGATCTACGAAACTATGTTCATAGTCTCGCCGAAGCTAGATGAAGAGAATCGGAATGCGATGGCTGAAAAGGTTAGAGACTATATTGTTGAACGAGTCGGAGGAACAATCGAGAAGTTCGACAGATGGGGTGTCAGGAAACTAGCTTACAGGGTTACAAAAGGCTTCAGCGAAGGCGACTACACGGTTATTCAGTTCAAGGCTGACCCGGAATCGGTTGATATCCTCGAGAGATTCTTTGGTATCACCCCTGAAGTTTTCAGATGGCAGACATTCAGGAGAGAAGATCTTGAAAAGGCGGAGAAAAAAGCTTTGCTGAAAAAAGACGAAGCGGCAGAACAGCCAGTGGTTGAAGAAAGCGTTCAGAATGCTGAGTCAGAAGAAGCACCGGTTGAAGATACAGCAACTGAAGAAGCGGTCGCCGTTGAAGTAGAAACTACTGAAGAAGAAAAGCAGACGGAGGAGTAAGAAATGTCGATTAGCTACAATCATGTTGTCCTGATAGGTAGACTAACTCGCGATCCGGAGATCAAGTTCGCTGCCAGTGGCACTCAAATTGCAACGTTCACTCTTGCAGTTGACAGAAATGTCGCGTCATCCAATAACGACAGTACCGACTTCATAAGGATTGTGACCTTTGGAAAAACAGCGGAGTTCGTTGGCAACTATTTGACGAAAGGCAGACTTATACTTGTAGAGGGCTCTCTCAGAATTAACAAGTGGAAGACGCAGGACGGTGAATCGAGGTCAATGGCCGAGGTTGCCGCCTCCAACATACGATTCATGGAGACAAAGGCACAGGCTCAACAGAGTTCTGGAGGTTTTGAGAAATCGACTCAGGATAATGATTTGGTTGAGAGCACTGGAAACGATGACATTACTTTCTTTGGAAGCGACACGGGTGACTCCGGAAGCGACGATATCCCATTTTGAGGCAGGTGGAAGATTATGGTAAAAGACAATAGGCGAAGAGGAAGAAGCAGAAGAAAGTGCAGACTCTGCGGTACAAAGACAAAGTACATTGACTATAAGAACACTTCTTTGTTGCGCGACTATGTTACCGAAAAGGGCAAGATTATCCCAAAGAGGATTACAGGTAACTGCGCGAAACACCAGAGGATGGTGAAGGAAGCGATTCAGAGGGCGAGATTCATGGCGCTGCTTCCTTACACAAAAGAGTGATAGAGTCAGTCAGGGAGGCGAATAGCCTCCCTTTTTTAAAAGGAGGTTTCTTATGAAGGTGATTCTTCTGAAAGACGTAAACAACGTTGGAAAAGCCGGTGAAGTGAAGAACGTATCTGATGGTTACGGTAGAAACTTCCTTATTCCAAAGGGGTTTGCAGTTGAAGCCAATCAGAAAGAGATGGCAAAGCTCAAGCACATTCAGAAACAGCAGGAAGAAAAGGAAGAAAGAATAAAGAAGGCCAGTGAAGATCTGTTGCACGAGCTCCAGAAACACCACTTCGTGATAAAGGCTAAGTCCGGATCTAGCGGCAAGCTATTTGGAGCAGTCACCTCCGGAGATATTTCCAGCCACATCAAGAGTTTGCTTGGTCTTGTGGTCGATAAGAAGAACATAGAGCTAGAGGAACATATCAAGCAGACCGGTGAATACAAGATAGATGTTAAGCTTCCGGGCAATGTTAAAGGAAAGATTGCATTGAAAGTGGAAGGGCTGGAGGAAGACTGATTTGGAGTTTCAGATTTTCTCGAAGGCTCTCTACTCAACATGGATTCTATATCGACCCGAAAGGATACTCTTCGATGTGGGAGAGGGTATATCCACTGTTCTTGGCAACAGCGTCTATGCGATAAAAGATATCTTCCTTACCCACGGTCATGTCGATCACATTTCCGGACTCTGGGGCCTGATAAATACCCGAAACACGGCAATGGGCGACCGGAACAAGCCTTTGAGAATTAGTTTCCCCTCGGGCAACCGAGCTATCGAAGCTTACCTTGATTTTATCATTGGAATGAATCCTCGATTAAGATATAACATGATAGTCAACCCGATAAACGTCGGAGATGAAGTGTATCTTAGAACTGCAGGCAGCTTCAGGAGACATGTTACTCCCTTCAGAGTGAAACATACAATCGGCGAGATCAGCTACGGTTACCATATCTATGAAGAGAGAAAGAAGCTAAAAGAGGAATACGCCGGTCTCTCATCAAAGGAGATTGCCGGTGTAGTCAGTGAGAAAGGTAGAGAAGAGATTACTGACACTTATCTTAAGAAGATCGTGACCATCAGTGGAGACACATTCGCACTTCCTCCCGAGGTTATTGCCGATTCGGAGACGTTGCTCCATGAGTGCACTTTTCTGGTCGGGAAGGATAGAAGGAATCAGAATCATTCCAGCATTGAGGAAGTAATCGACAGTGTGAGAAATAGCAAGGGTATAAAGAGATTGATATTGTATCATATATCGGGACGGTACACATCCAAGATGAAAAAATGGCATAATATAATTAAGAAGGAACTTGACGGTTCCGAACTTGAGGTGTTTCTTGTTCACCCGGAACATGTTTTTGAACTGTAAGGTTGTTCTGAGTACTCCGGGAGGAGGTAAAGAATGGGCTACATAGGCTGGATGATTTTCGGCGTTGTCTTACTCGTGGCAGAGATAATTACTCCTACGTTCTTCTTTCTGTGGTTTTCTATTGGTTCCTTTCTCGCAGGTCTGGCATCAATGTTTTCTTTCGGTTTCGGCTGGCAGGTGCTTGTCTTTGCAGTAAGCAGCTCTTTGTTGGTGCTTCTAACAAGACCGATTGCCAGAAGGCTTTCAAAAGGTGATTCGCCGAGGAAGATGTACATAGACGGAATGGTGGGCTCTTTGGGACGTGTGATGGTCGAGATTAACCCGGTGCTGGAAAAAGGCAGGGTCAGGATAGAAGGAGAAGACTGGAGAGCCAACTCGATTAACGGTGAAGTAATACCGGTGGATACCGTGGTGAAAGTGGTGAGACTGGAAGGTACTCTGGTCTATGTCGAGAGAGTAAACGATAACACTCAGTGAATGATAGAAAGGGGGATCAGAAATGGTTTTTTGGTTGATACTTGCAGCAGTAATATTCATCATTGCAGCTTCAGGAATAAAGATTATCCGTCCGTTCGAGAAGGGACTGGTAGAGAGACTCGGAAAGTACAGAAGAGATGCAGAACCGGGTCTTCAGTTCATAATTCCGTTTATTGAAAGGATGGTAAAGGTCGATCTCAGAGAGACAGTTATCGACGTGCCACCTCAAGAGGTCATAACAAAGGATAACGTTGTCGTCACCGTTGACGCTATCATATACTTCCAGATAACCGATGCATTCAGGGTCGTATACAACGTCGCTAATTTCGAGATCGCAGCTATAAAACTGGCTCAGACAAACCTAAGGAACGTTATCGGTGAGATGGAGCTGGACCAGACACTTACCTCAAGAGAGCGAATAAACGTTACTCTGAGAGAGGTACTTGACGAAGCCACGGACAAGTGGGGAGTCAAGGTCACTAGAGTTGAGATCAAGAAGATCGATCCACCTCAGGACATAATGGATGCCATGTCCAAGCAGATGAAGGCCGAGAGAACCAAGAGAGCCGTCATTCTGGAGGCCGAAGGTTATAAGCAGTCGGAGATAACGAAAGCCGAAGGCGATAAGATGTCCGCGATACTTCAGGCCGAAGGTCAGAGCGAATCAATAAAGAGAGTCGCAGAAGCCAACAAGTTCAAGCTGATAGCAGAGGCCGAGGGTCAGGCTAACGCTATAGTTAACGTCTTCAAGGCCATTCATGAGGGTGATCCGACGAAAGACGTTATTGCTATCAGATACCTGGAGTCCCTTAAGCAGATTGCAGATGGTAAGGCAAACAAGGTCTTCTTGCCTTATGAGAGCAGTGCAATGCTTAGCTCGATAGGTGCAATGGCGGAGATCTTCAGAGAAGGGAAAGACAGTTCAGACGGCAATGAGAAGGTAAGCAAGAAGTGATCTGATTGTTAGTCAGTGATATTGTTCACATTTTTCTGAGTTTCTTAATTATTACTGTGTTGGCCACCGTCCTTTCGGTGGCCTCAGTTTTTGCCTTTCAGCGTCAAATAAGAAAACCGACTTTCTTTCTTCTGTTTATGAACATTGCCTTTGCAAATGGATTCATCTTTCTAAGTACTATGCTATTCACGGATAATTACAGACTTCACAATCTAGTCCTCTTCCTGATCGCCTATCTCTATGTATATGGATCGTTAGGCAGACACATGTCGAGATACGATGACACATTTCGTATGTTGTTTCTTTCCATGGGGTATACGCGTCAGGAGTTCTTCAAGAAATACCTCATCGTACAGGGAAAATGGAAGTTGGCCGACTGCATCCTTACCTTTTCTGCGATCGCAACTGTCATAAGGTTCTTATCTGACCACCTGAAGTATTTCTATCCCGACGAATGGCTGCAGATAATGCTTCTATTCACAGTCATCTGCCTGACCGTTGGCGTAAGCAGATGGTTTGGCGACAGTTCTGTAAACAAGCTGTCAAAGGAAGAGTAACATAGAGATGATATCATACCCCTATAGGGTATGCATAATACGGAATTCCAAGGAGGTATAGTTATGGCAAAGTTATTTCCGGACAATACAATAAAACAGGTTAAAGAGGTCTTTGGCAGCATGGAAGGTCCTGTAAAGGCACTTCTCTTCAAGAGTGACAAGAACTGCGATTACTGTTCCACTGCCGAACAGATGTTGAAAGAACTCTCGGAAATTGAAGGAAAGATAACCTTCGAAGTTCATAATCTTGAATCGGAAATGGCCGATAAGTATCGCATTGATCTAGCTCCTAGTATAGTTCTGCTCAATCCGGACGGAGATGACAAGGGAGTAAGGTTCCTCGGCATACCGGCCGGTCATGAGTTCGGCACGCTCTTGCAGGACATTGTCTCTTTTTCTAAGGGAGCACTTCCCGAGCTTTCTGAGGACTCGATCAAGAAGATTGAAGCGATAAGTTCGCCTGTAGACATAAAGGTCTTTGTGACCACTACTTGCCCGTACTGCCCCAGGGCCGTTATTATGGCTCACAATATTGCTATGGCAAACAAGAATATTACTGCATACATGGTTGAAGCGAATGAGTTCACGGAACTGTCAAAGAAGTACGGTGTCTCTTCTGTACCACAGATTGTGATTAACGACAAGGTGACTTTCGTTGGAGCTTATCCGGAAGGTCAGTACGTAGATCAGGTATTGAAGGCCGTATAAGGAGGAGCAGAATGTCATTCTTCGAACTTGGCAGCGCAAAGAAATCCGAAATGAAAGACTCTTATGATGTGGTGATTATTGGGGGCGGTCCTAGCGGAATCACTGCGGGAATTTATGCCGTTCAGGCAGGACTGAGTCCTTTGATCATCGAGAAGGCGCTGGATGGCGGGCAGATGAACAATACCCGGGCAGTGGAGAACTGGACGGGTTTCACCAGTATCAGCGGAATGGAACTGAGTGAGAAGATGGCTGAACACGCGAGAGCTTTTGACGTGCCTTTCACATATAGTGAGGTTGTCGATCTAGAGATCGATGAAGAGGAGAAAGCGGTTGTCCTTGACAATGGAAAAAAGATAATGTCGAAGGTTATTGTACTCGCCACAGGATCGAATCCGAGAAAGCTCGGCGTGAAAGGCGAAGAAGAATTCAAGGGAAGAGGAATAAGCTATTGCGCAACTTGTGACGGACACTTCTTTTCCGATAAACACATCGCTGTAATTGGCGGAGGGAACAGTGCTCTCGATGAATCGCTTTATCTGAGCAAAATGGTTAGCAAGATAACAGTGATTCAGAATCTCCCGAAGCTAACTGCCGACAAACTTCTGCAGAAAAAGCTGAACGACACAGGCAAGGTTGAGTATGTTTTCAGTTCAGTATTAGATTCAGTTGAAGGCGATTCTCAGCTGAGAAGGTTGAACATCAGGAGTGTCGACACTGGCGAAATAACTCCGCTTGAGGTGGATGGAGTATTTGTCTTCATTGGGCTAATTCCGAACTCTCAGTTCTTGAAAGGAAAGGTGGAGCTCAACGAGTTCGGTTATGTCAAGACGAACGATTTCATGGAGACAAACAAGAAGGCCGTCTACGCAATTGGTGATGTAAGAGAAAAAGAGGTTAGACAGATAGTTACGGCAGCGGCCGATGGATCAATAGCGATTTACCACGCGGCAAGAAACTATTTCTACGATTGACTAGACTTCATAGAATAGAAAAAGAGCGCGGGACGCTCTTTTTCTATTTTATTCTTGCCTCGGGAACTGGAAGAATCTCGATTGTCCCCTTCTCCATGTCTATTTCCACCCACTGACCTACGGGAAGTACAACCTTTGGGAAGTCCCCGTGGTAACTTGGCAAACCGATCCAGACAGGAATCTCTTTGTCCAGAAAATAGTCGTGTATCACCCTCTTTATGTCGTCTAGATCGCCGTTCTTGATCTCCGTGAATCCCGCAAAAACAACACCTCTGAGAGACGAAAAGTCATCTAGATGTGCAATATTCCAAATCATTCTCTCAAGTGATTCTTTTGTCTCGCTTACATCCTCAAGCACCAGGATAGCGTCCTTCAGCGAGCCCAGATATTCAGTCCCTTGAAGGGTCTGAAACAAAGAAAGATTTGCCGGTATAAGTCTTCCGGCCATCTTGCCTTCAATTACTGGAATGGACTGGTAATTGAAACGAATAGTCCTCTCTCCGTTGAATATCGCTGCGATGTTTTGGACTGACTGGGTGTCCGATCCAAGCTCGACCGCAACCATAGGTCCGTGGAACGTCGTTAGACCTGTCTTGAAATAGATCGAAAGAAGCAGTGCGGTGATATCGCTGTAGCCAACCAGGGGCTTCGGGTTTGAAGCGATCAAGTCCCAATCGAGCCAGTCGAGAAGGTTATNNGAGCCATAACCTCCTCTGGCAGTGATAATCGCATCATATTCTGGATTTGCGAAGGCTTCGTTCAGCTCATTAGCCTTTTCTCTAGACGAAAGCGATACCTGGCAGCTTCTTCCTACTACCACACGGTATCCAACACTTCTCAAAGCGTTAACGCCGCTCTCAAGCTTTGCTCTTTCGGGAAAGCTTGCAGGAGCGGTGACGAAAATCGTTTTGATCTCTCTCGAAATCAATACAGGCGAAGTCAAAAGAATACCAATACATACCATGATTGTCAACCATACCCTTCTCATGAAATCCTCCAGCTTGATGTGTCTACTATAGTTTGCCATTCATGAGCTCCAAAATCAACATGCAAGAGGCAACTCCCGAAAAAAAACATGCCGTTGACGAATGAGATCGAGATAAGACGAGAAAGTGCGTCGCCGAGCCATTCGCTGCGCTCACG
>NZ_DJHG01000111.1:0-182 GCF_002432955.1 Mesotoga sp. UBA5825
CTGCCATTGTTTTTCATATGTGTCATTCCAATGAAAAAGGTTATGGTCAAATCGGGGCAGATATGAAGAGAATTGGGAACCATCTTTGTCCAGCTTCTGCCGGGATTTGACAAGAGCAGACTGGTTATCATATCCGAAGAACCAACTCAGAATGAGATAGAAAAGTGGAGCTTCTAATGGGG